>JANOIJ010000284.1:0-3292 GCA_031407575.1 Gemmatimonadaceae bacterium
CGTGCTCGTCTTGAGTGCTCGTAGTGCGTGCTCGAATTTCGTGCTCGTCTTGCGTGCTCGAAGGGCGTGCTCGAAAGGCGTGCTCGAATGGCGTGCTCGAAAGGCGTGCTCGAAAGGCGTGCTCGAAAGGCGTGCTCGAAGTTCGTGCTCGCCGCTCGCCGTCAGCGCAGCGCCTGAATGACCGGCATCTTGGACGCACGTCGCGCCGGAAAGAACCCACCCACGACACCCATCACCACCGCGAACGCGATGCCCGCCAGCAACAGCTGCGGCGTCACGCGAAACGCGAACGCAATCTCGCTGAAGCTCGCCCAGTTCGTCGTGCTCGTGACCACGCCGTTGATCGGCAGCGCGAGCAAGCATCCAATCACGCCACCGATCAGCGCAATCACCGCGGACTCCGCCAAAAAGCTCGCGAGAATGCTGCGCGGGTGAAAACCGAGCGTGAGCAGCACCGCGATCTCCGGCGTGCGCGAGCTCACGGCGGCATACATCGTGTTCACCGCGCCGAACACCGCGCCCACGGCCATGATGCTCGTGATCATGATCGCCAGCGCGCGCAGGATGTTGCCGAGCAGCTCGGACTGGCTCGCGTAAAACGCGGATTCGCGGTGCGCGTCCACCTGGATGCGCTGGTCCGCCAGGAATGATCGCTTGACCTCGTCGAACGCAGCGGGATCCTTCAACCGGAACGCGACGTCCTGAAACCCCTGACCGCGAAACACGCTCTGGAACTGCTCGTTCTCGCCCCAGATCTCCGATTCGAAGCTGGAGCCGTCGGCGGTAAAGCGGCAGACGACGCTCCAGTTGCGATTGGAGAACCGCAGGACCTCGCCGACTTTCACATTCGCGAAGCGATCGGTGAGCTTGGAGCCTACGCAGATTTCGCTCTGCCCGGATGCGAAGCGGCGCCCTTCCACGATGCTGATGTTGCGGCGGACGTCGAACGCCTTCTCCGACACGCCGCGCGCGACGACGTTGGCGACGTCGAACGCGCCGCCGCCCATGCGCGGGATGTTGATGACGATGTACGTCTCGGGGCTGATCATCGGCCGCTCGTCAGCGCCCCTGGCAATGTGCGGCGACGACGCGATGATGCTGATCGCCTCGCGCGGAATGCTGCTCGACAGCTCGCTATCCGCCCCTCGACGCAGCAACAGCACGTTGTCGGCGGAACCGGTCTTCACCAGCGCGGCAATGAAGCCGTTCGCCAACGCGAGCATGGCGACGAACACGGCGACGACCAGTCCAATGCCCAGTGCCGTGAGCATCGTGGACACGGGACGCTGTCGGACGCTGCGGACATTGTAGACGAACGGGATCTTCACTCGACCCTCCGCAACGCCTGCACGACCGGCAGCTTGGCCGCCTGCCACGCGGGGAAGATGCCGCTGGCGATGGTCAGCAGCACCGCGACCGTGGCACCGATGGCCAGCGTGCCAGGCGTCACATGGAAGCCGGGCAGGAATCCGCCCTCGCCGAACCCCGTGACGATCGGCAGCAGTGTCGCCGCGCCGAGTCCGAGCACAGCGCCCGTGATCGAGATGACCGCGGCCTCAATGATGATCAGCCCGAACACGCGCCGGTCCGAGAAGCCGACCGTCTTCATCACGGCCACCTCCGATGTCCGCTCGCGCTGGTTCATCATCATCGCGTTCGCGGTGACGAGCAGGATCGCGAACACCACCGCCATGCCGATGGTCGTCATGAGCAGGCTCACGTTGCCCCACATGCTCGCGAACCCCGCGGCGAACGCCTTCTCGGTGCCCGTCTTCGTGGGCGCCGTGGAATTGCGGAACTGATCGTCGATGGTCTTGGCCACCAGCGGTGCCGCATTCGGGTCATCGATGTTCATGATGAACCAGCCTGGCGTCACGCGGTCCGGCTCCCTCTCATACAGGTAGCTGTAGTGGAACATGAAGGAGTCGTCGCCGTACGCCTTCTCCGTCGGATGGTAGATGCCACGGATGGTGAAGGTCAGTCGCCCGGGTAGATGGTGCCTTGCAGCGTGACGTTGTCGCCCACCTTCCACCCGAACGCGCGCACGAGTCCCTCGCCAATCAGCGCCGCCGACCGCTCCTTGAGGAACGCGGCCTTCTGGTCCTCGGCGACGGCGATCTCCGGGTACATCTTGAGATACGACTCCGGATCGACGGCAAACGTCGCGAAGAACTTCTTGCCGTCGCCATACTTGGCGCCGAACCAGTTGGCCCAGGTCACCGACGTCACGTGCGGCACCGCGGTGAGTCGCGCCGCGTAGCTCATCGGCAACGGGATGACGAATGCCGTCGCGTTCTGGACGATCATCCGCGACGCGCTGCTCACCTCGGAGCCGGCGCTCAATGTGGTGGTGACGGTGCGCAGTGAGGCGAACAGGAAGAGCGCGAGCGCCACGCTGCAGATGGTGAGGATCGTGCGCAGCTTGTGCCGCTTGAGGTTCGCGACGACCAGCGGGAGAAACTTCATCATGTGGATATCTCCTGGCGTTCGAGCAGGACGCCCTTCTCGAGATGCAATACCGTCGTCGCGTTCTCCGCGGCCTTCGCGTCGTGCGTCACCATCATGATGGTCTTGTGGAACTCCACATTCAGGCGACCCAGCAGCGCGAGCACTTCCTCGGAGCTCTTCGCATCGAGCTGTCCGGTAGGCTCGTCGAGCAGGATCAGCGTGGGATCGGCCACGATGGCGCGCGCAATGGCGACGCGCTGCTCCTGCCCGCCCGACAACTGGCGCGGATAGTGATCCATCCGGTCGCCAAGCCCAACGACGCCCAGCGCAATCGCCGTTCGTTCCGCTCGGTCTTTCTTGCTGAGGTTGGTCAGCAGCAGCGGGAGCTCGACGTTCTGATGCGCGGTGAGCACCGGCAGCAGGTTGTATGACTGGAAGACGAAGCCGATGGTGCGGGCGCGCCAGTCAGCGAGCTGCGACGCGGTCATCTTGCTCACCTCCGCGCCGGCCACGCGTACGGTGCCGCTTGTCGGCTTGTCGAGGCCGGCCACGAGGTTGAGCAGCGTGGACTTGCCTGACCCCGATGGGCCCATCAACGCCGTGTAGCTGCCTTCCTCGAAGTCGATCGTGAGTCCGTTGTAGACGTCCACGGTCTGCGCTTCGCGCTTGAACGACTTGTCAACATTGCGGATTTCTACGAGCGCCATTGTCGGGTCTTGTTTAATAGTGGGAGATGCAGATCCATCGCTGCCCGCGGGCTGACAGGCCCCGCACCTTGTCCTCCAGAGCGCCGCCACCGATCAGCACCTTCAGTTCACAGCACCATCACCATCAACCCAACCAC
>JANOIJ010000095.1:0-3835 GCA_031407575.1 Gemmatimonadaceae bacterium
CCGGCCGGCCCACCGCCGCACACGAGCACAGCCCGCACGCGATGATCAGTCGCAGTGCTACGCAACCTGTACCGGCCGTTGGCGCGTTCGACCATGTCCAGCGCATGAATCACGCAGCCGAGGGGCTCGGTCATCGCCGCATGCTCGGCGGCGATCGACGTGCCGAGTGGAATGGCGTTGGCACCCGGAACGGTGATGAATTCGGCGAAGCCGCCAGGCGGTCCGGTGATGCCATGTTCGCGATAGTCGGCGCACTGGTGCGAGTCGCCGGAGCTGCAATACTCGCAGTTGGGGACGCGAAGCTCGCTCACGCAGGTGCGTCCCTGGTCGATGACGACGCGGTCGCCGAGCCGGAGCGCGTGGACGTCGTTGCCGACTTCGCTGACGACGCCGGCGATCTCGTGCCCGAGGATCTGTGGACGCTCGCGCAACGGTATCGGACGGCCACGCTCGTCACACGCGTAGTTCGCCTCGCCGCTGACGATGTGGAGGTCGGTGCCGCACAAGCCCACCGCCTCGACCTTCACGAGGACCTCGTGGGGCGCGGGCGCGACGATGGGGATGTCTCGCAACTCGATGCACCCGACGTCCACGAGCAGCGCCGCGCGCATCATCCCGCGCGTCGGCGTTGCTGGCGTGTGGAGCGGGTGCGATTCGATCATGGCGTGCCGGTGGTGAGCACGATCACCGATGCAATGCTGCTCGGCGCGACGGACGGAACACGCACGACGAATCCCGTTGCGGACTGCTCGACCACGAGCGGCTTGCCGTCAGCGAGCAGGTGCGCGGCACTCGGCTTCGTGGTGATGCCGGTGAGCGCCACGACGCTGTCCCTCGGCCAATCGAAGACGTGCGCGTACGTCTTGCCAGCCTTGACGGTGTAGCGTCCCCACGCGGGCTGCCCGTACCGGCTCACCGACGTCGCATAGATGGACTCGCCGTTGGCGCGCATCCACGCACCCATCTCGCGCAGTCGCGAAACGCTCTCGGGCGGAATCTCGCCCGCCGCCGTCGGTCCGACGTTCAGCAGGTAGTTGCCGCCCTTCGACGCGATGTCGATGAGCGTGCGCACGAGCGTCTTGGTGTCCTTCCAGTTGTCGTCGAAGCTCTTGAAGCCCCAGGTCCCGTTCATGGTGATGCAGCTTTCCCAGTCGACGCCGGGCAGTCCTTCTGCGGGAACGCGCTGCTCCGGCGTGCCGAAGTCGCCGAGTCCCACGCTGTTGGTGGCGCTCAGCCCGCTGAGGCCCAGCCGGTCCTTGCTGACGCGATTGTTGATAATGAGGCTCGGCTTGATGCCGCGGAGCCAGTTGTAGAGCGACCCGCCGCGGTCGTTGTTCCAGTCCGCCACCCACTCGCCATCGAACCAGAGGACGTCGATGTTCGGATACTGCGTCAGCAGCTCCTTGAGCTGCGGCTTCATGTACGTCTCGACGTAGCGCGTGAAGTTGGGATTGCTCCACGTGCGCGAGTTGTACTCCGGCGTGTTGGGCGCCTGGGCGTCCGGGTGGTGCCAATCCATGATCGAGTAGTAGACGCCGAACTTCATCCCCTGCCGGTGCGCGGCGGCGGCGAGTGCCTTGATGGCGTCGCGCTGATAGGGCGACGCATCCATGATGTCGTACTTCGAGACCTTCGAGTCGAAGATCGAGAAGCCGTCGTGGTGCTTCGACGTGATGATGATGTACTTCATGCCGGCGTCCTTCGCGATCCGCACCCATGCATCGGGGTCGAACTTCACGGGGTTGAACGCGCGCACGAACTTCTCGTACTCGGGAATGGGGATCTGTGCTCGACTCATGATCCATTCGCCAATGCCGGGCGTGCGCTCGCCGCGGTAGACGCCCGCGGGCACCGCATAGGCGCCCCAGTGGATGAACAGCCCGAACTGTGCGTCGCGCCACCATCCCATGCGGGCGTTCTTCTGTTCGGTGGTCTCGGCCATGGGCGTCTGCGCATCCGAGACACGAGCCGATGCGAGCGCCGCGAGGACGACGGCGATGAGAATTCTACGGAGAGTCATCGTGCGCACCGTTGTGAGGTGGTTTGCCGATACGGCGTTAGAAGCGAACTAACTGAACTACCACAAAAAGCCGATCGGGAGCCGACTGACGCGGACTGTCCCCACTATGAGCCGGCCTCCGTGCACCGATCCCAACATCTCAGCAGCAAAAAAGAGCGAATCCTTCATGTCGACGGGATGCGTGTGCGCGCCGGTCCGCTCCAATGACGACCGCTGTGTCGGCCTGTTGTCGGCAACAGATCCGCGCCTTTGGTAGTCAATGGCAGTTCCGCAGTTATTTGACGCTCAAGTCGCAGCCCCTTTCCAACTATTCGCAACCACGCTCGCCGCATGCATCGTGATCGAATACCCCGCCGCGTGTGGCAAACGATACCGACCATCTCGCACCACCACCGGATCCACGAAGTGCTCGTGCAGGTGGTCCACGTACTCCACGATCCGATTCTCCAGCGACGCGCTCACGCAGATGTAGTCGAACGCCGACAGGTGCTGCACGTACTCGCACAAACCAACACCCCCCGCGTGCGGGCACACCGGCACGCCGAACTTCGCGGCGAGCAACAACACCGCCAGCACTTCGTTCACCCCACCCAATCTGCAGCTGTCGATCTGGCAGAAGGCAATCGCATTCGCCTGCATCAGCTGCTTGAACACCACCCGGTTCTGGCAATGCTCCCCCGTGGCGACGCCAATCGGTGCGACGGCTTCGGCGATGCGCGCGTGGCCCAGGACGTCGTCCGGGCTCGTGGGCTCCTCGATCCACCACGGATCGAATTGCGCCAACTCCCGCATGCTCGCGATGGCCTCATCCACGTCCCACACCTGGTTCGCATCCATCATCAGCTTGCGGTCCGGTCCGATCTCGTCGCGAATGATTGCCGCCCGCCGAACATCATCAGCGAGGTCTCGGCCCACCTTGATCTTGAAGTGCGACCACCCGCCCGCCATCCCCTCGCGGCAGAGCCGGCGAATCTTGTCGTCCGAATAGCCAAGCCAGCCCGCCGAGGTGGTGTACGCGGGATAGCCGTCACGCTCGAGCTCGGCCTCGCGCGCGGCACGCGTGGGCGCGTGGCGCCGCAGGATCTCCAGCGCCTCGTCGGGCGTCAGTGCGTCGGTGATGTAGCGGAAGTCGATGCACCGCACGACTTCCTCGGGACTCATGTCGGCCAGCAGCTTCCAGAGCGGCTTGCCTTCGACCTTGGCCCACAGGTCCCACACGGCGTTGACAACGGCAGCCGTCGCGAGATGGATCACGCCTTTCTCCGGACCTACCCATCGGAGTTGCGAATCGCCCACCATGCGTCGCCAGAAGGCGCCCATGTCCGCCGCAATGTCAGAGAGGCTCATGCCGCGCAGCAGCGGCGCCAGCGCATGCACCGCTGCCACGCACAACTCGTTGCCTCGGCCAATCGTGAACGTGAGGCCGTGACCTTCGATCCCGTCGCCGGCGTCGGTGTGCAGCACGACATACGCCGCCGAGTAGTCGGGGTCCGGGTTCATCGCGTCCGACCCGTCGAGACTCCCCGAGGTCGGAAAGCGGATGTCGTGGACGTCGACGCGCATGATGGTGCGCTCGAGCTTAGTCACGCGAATTGCCCTCTCCTGTGTTTCGCTCTCCGTTCCCCGCTCGCCATTCACCATCACATCGCCGTGAAGCCGCCGTCGACGGGCAGCGCGACGCCGGTGATGAACGACGCGTCGTCCGACACGAGCCAGAGCGCCGCGGCCGCGCACTCGTCGGCGCTGCCGAGTCGTTTCATCGGCTGTGCGGACTCATAGACAGACCAGGCCGCCGCAGGATCCTGCCGCGAGTCG
>JANOIJ010000119.1:0-3182 GCA_031407575.1 Gemmatimonadaceae bacterium
GCGCGCGTGGCGATCGTGTTGCCATCGCGCAGCACCGTCACGCGGTCGGCGATCTCCGGCAACTCCTCGAGGCGGTGCGAGATGTAGATCATCCCGACGCCCTCGCTTCGCAGTTCGCGCACCACCCGCAGCAAGTTGTCCGCGTCTTCCTTAGAGAGCGACGCCGTGGGCTCGTCGAGAATCAGGACCCTCGCGGACGCGCCCAACGCACGCGCGATCTCCACCAGCTGTTGCTCGGCCATGCCGAGCGTGTCGGCTTCACGGTCCGGATGAATGCGCGCGCCGACGCGAGCGAGAAGTTCAACGGCCTGCTGGCGACGCGCGCGCCAGTCCACGCGCGAGAGTGGTCCGCCGCGCTCCAGCCCGAGTGCGATGTTCTCCGCGACAGTCAGCTCGGCGAACAGCGCCGGCTGTTGATAGATGGCAACGATGCCCAGCGCCTTCGCCGTCCGCGGCGTGAGCCGCGACAACACGACGCCGTCCAGCGCGATCTCGCCGGCGTCCGGCTGCACCGCGCCCGTGAGGATCTTGATCAGCGTGCTCTTGCCGGCGCCGTTCTCACCCACGAGTGCGTGCACCTCGCCCGCGCGTACCTCCAGCGACGCGCCCTGGAGCGCGCGCACGCCGGCGTACGACTTCGCCACGTCCGTGACCCGAAGGAGAACCTCCGACGCGGAACGGACGACGGCGTTCGCCATCAGCGTAAGAAGGCCGCGGCCTGCCCGCCGTCCACGTTCACGATCTGTCCCGTGGACTTGCTGAAGTCACCATTGAGGAACGACGCGATCGCGCGAATCTGGCTGTCGAGCGTCACCGGGCGTCCCGTGAGCGTGCGCGTCGCATAGAACGCGGACAGCTTGTCGCGCAACGTCTCCGTGCTTTCCGCCGCGTCGTGCTTGATGGAGTACTTCGCAAGCGACGTCAGCACCCGCTCGCGCGGAAACATCGACGACCCCTCGATCACCGTCGCGGGCGCGATGCCGTTCACGCGCACGAGCGGCGCGTACGCCACCGCGAGCTCGCGCACGAGGTGGTTTGCCGCCGCCTTGCTCGTGTCGTACGCGAACGAACCGGCCTTGGGCACCACGGCGTTCACGCTCGTCGTGATCACGAGACCTGCCTCGAGTCCCTGTTCCTGCCAGATGCGATGTGCTTCGTCCGCGACGAGGTACGGGCCCGTGACGTTGATCGCGAACGCGCGCGCCCACTCGTGATCCGCGACTTCGCCGTTCACGTCGGGGTTCGGGTAGTAGCCGGCCGTCACCACCACCTGGTCCACGCCGCCGTACGCGAAAATCGCCTCGCTGAGCGCGCGACGAATGGCCGAACGATCTGTCATGTCCGCGCCGAGCCCGATGACCTGGCCGGCGGCGGAGATGCCTGTTCCCGCGACGCCAATGCCCATTCCCACCTTGGCTTGCACGTCCGCCGCGGCGGACGTCGCAGTCGCTGCGTCGCGATCCACCGCGACCACGCTCGCGCCATCATTCACCAGCCGCGCGATGAGTCCGCGGCCGATGCCGCTCCCCGCACCCACGATCATCACCACCTGCCGATCGAGCGGCTTCTCCGCCGGCATGCGCTTGAGCTTCGCTTCCTCCAGCAACCAGTACTCGATGTCGAACGCTTCCTGGCGGTCCAGCGCCGTATACCGACTCACCCGCTCGGCGCCGCGCATCACGCCGATGGCGGCGACGTAAAACTCCGCCGTCACGCGGCTCTCGGACTTGGACTTGCCCCACCCAATGAGGCCAACGCCGGGAATCAGGATGACGCTCGGCGACGAGACGCGGATGGCCGGCGAGTCCGGGCGCTTGCACTGCTGGTAGTACGACGCGTAGTCGGCGCGGTACTGCGTCAGGCCGGCGTCGAGCAATTCTTTGAGTGCATCGACGTCCGCCTCCGCCGGATTCCAGGCGACGTACAACGGCTTGATCTTGGTGCGCAGGAAGTGATCGGGACACGAGGTGCCAAGCTCCGCGAGGCGGCGTCCATCCGCGCTGCCCGTGAAGCGCAGCATCTTCGGATCATCCTGGACCGTTCCGATCAGCCGCTGGTGGACGGACACCTGTCCTCGCAGCCACGGGATGATCTCCGCGATGACACGGCGCCGATCATCGGCCGGCAAGGGCCGGTGCTTCTGCCCCCCGAAGGTCTGCTCGCCGCGGTCCCGCTCCTCGATGTAGGCGCTGGCCCGGTCGATGATCTCGAGCGTGGTCTCGTAGCAGGTCTTGTCATCGTTGTTCCAGGCACTCATGCCGTGATGACCGAGGACCACGCCTTTCGCGCCAGGATGCTCCTTGATCAGCGACTCGATCAGCAGCCCGATGTCGAAGCCCGGGCGCTGCCAGGGAACGTAGAGCACGTCGTCCCCGTAGATGTCCCTGCAGACCTGCTCTTGATTGACAGAGGCGGCGATCGCGATAACCGCGTTCGGGTGTAGGTGGTCCACGTGCTTGTGGGGGACAAACGTGTGGAGCGGCGTGTCGATGGAACACGCGCGCGGGTTCAGGTTGAAGACGCAGTGGCTGTAGAGGCCGTACATCTCGTCTTCGACCGTTGTCTTCGGCCCGCATCCGGGGTTGTCGAGGTAGCGTGGCTTCATCGCCCGCACCCGGTCCGCATAGAGCGACGCGAAACCCTCGCGTGTCGCCGTGCGCAGGTCGCCCCCCGAACCCTTGACCCACAGCACCTCCACGCTCTCGCCGGTCAGCGGGTCCTTCTCCATGATTTTCGATGACGTGTTGCCGCCGCCGGTATTGGTGAGCGTCAGGTCGGCGCCAAGCGTGTTCGAGCGGTACACCAGACGAGCCACTCCGCTCAGTTTGCCGGCCTCCTCCTCCTGCCAGAGGTTCTTCACGCGACTCTGTTGCCGTTCCATCTCGTCCTTAATCCTCGCGGCCACCGAGACGGACCCGCAAGCCGCATTTCGCATGCAGCGGTCGTTCACTCATCAGGAACGTCACGACCGTCGCCGACTCCCGTCAACCCGTTCTTTCTCATGAGATTGAGGTGCTCCCACGCGACTTGTACGGCGTCTCCCCCCGGGCCCTGAGTTCTGGTGTGCAAAACGGCGGAAACGATTGTCATATTTCTTCGTCCCCAAATCTTTGAGTGCGGATGATCATGGTCGAGTCGGCTGAAGAGGCTAGTCGCCGACTTGACGCTCGACATCGACATCT
>JANOIJ010000127.1:0-3810 GCA_031407575.1 Gemmatimonadaceae bacterium
GATTCTCCTCGCGAAACGGCTCGTGATCGACATGGCGGATGGCAGCGACGACGCGAAACGAAGCGCCGGCGAACTGCTCACGTCCGCGCGTCGGCGCCTTGCCTACTGGGACATACCGGCGGGCGAGATCGCCGAGGTGGAGCGCACGGGCAAGGTCAAGAGGACGCTGACGCTGCGCTCCTCCGCCGGCGGGTTCGTGCTGGTGAAGAACGTCGTGTCAGGCCAGAAGATCATGGCGGGCGACGCCCTCTACACCGTCGCGGACCTTGGCGTGGTGTGGATGGAGGGGGAGGTCTTCGAGCAGGATCTGGGGAACGTGCGGATGGGCCAGGCCGTACACGCGGAATTTGAGTCACTCGCGGGCGTGCAGCGGATGGGGCGGATCACGTACATCGCACCGACGCTCGACGCGCAGACGCGCACCGTCAAGGTCCGCGTGGTGCTGCCGAACAGCGATTTCGCGCTCAAGCCAGGGATGTATGCGACGCTCCGCATCGCCGGCGCGGGCCGTTCCGCGGTGCTGAGTGTCCCGCGAGGGGCAGTGCTTTCCACAGGACAGCGCAGCATCGTCTTCGTCCGCGAGGCGAATGGGCACCTCGCCGCACGCGAGGTTGCACTCGGCGAAACGAGCGACGACCGCATCGAGATTCGACGCGGCCTTGCGGTCGGCGAGACGGTGGTGGCGTCCGCGACGTTTCTCGTCGATGCCGAGTCGAACCTCGGAACGTCGCTTGGAGGGATGGGCAACATGCCGGGCATGGACGTAGGCTCTCCGCCCAAGGCACTGCCGAAGAAGAAGGAGTAGGGCCATGATCGAACGCATCATCGAGTGGGCGGTCAAGAGCAAACTGATCGTGCTGCTCTTCTCCGCCGCGTTGGCACTCGGCGGCATCTATGCCGTCCGCACGACTCCGGTCGAAGCGCTTCCGGACCTGTCCGACGTTCAGGTCATCATCCAGGCGGATTACAACGAACAAGCGCCGCGCATCGTCGAGGATCAGGTCACGTATCCGATCGCCGCGGAGATGCTCAAGGTTCCAGGCGCGAAGACGGTTCGCGGCTACTCGTTCTTCGGCGTGTCGTTCGTCTACATCATCTTCGAGGACGGCACGGACCTGTACTGGGCGCGCTCACGCGTGCTCGAGTCCATGAGCGGCCTCAAGGCCAAGCTTCCCGCGGCCGTGTCACCAACGCTCGGCCCCGACGCGACGGGACTTGGGTGGGTGTTTCAGTACGCCCTGGAGGACACGACCGGACGGCTCAACCTGGCCGAGTTGCGCAGCGTGCAGGACTGGTATCTCCGCTACGCCCTCACCGCGGTGACCGGCGTGAGCGAAGTCGCGAGCGTCGGTGGATTCGAGAAGCAGTATCAGGTGGACATCGATCCGGCGAAGCTGCTCGCGTACGGAATGCCGATCACGCGCGTGATGAGCGCCATCCAGGCGGCGAACAACGACGTCGGCGCGATGACGATCGAGTTGTCCGAACGGGAAGTCATGGTCCGCGGGCTCGGGTACCTGCGCGGCATTGGCGACATCGAGAACGTGGTCGTTGGCACGACGGCGGGCGGGACGCCAATCAGGGTAGCGCAACTCGGACGCGTGGCCATTGGGCCGGCTGGGCGCCGCGGCGTCACGGACTTGAACGGGCGTGGCGATGCGGTCGGCGGAATCGTCGTCATGCGCTTCGGCGAGAACGCGCGCGCCACGATCGACCGCGTAAAGCTCAAGCTCGCCGAGGTGCAGCGCACACTTCCGCCAGGTGTGGTGGTGCGCCCGGTGTACGATCGCAGCGGCCTTATCGATCGCGCGATTGGCACATTGCGCACGACGCTGATGGAAGAGATCATCATCGTCGCCCTGATCTGCGTGGTGTTCCTCCTCCACGTGCGTTCGGCGCTCGTGGCGGTGATCACGCTGCCGATCAGCGTGCTCATCGCGTTCATCGGACTGCGTACGTTCGGCATCGGCGCCGACATCATGTCGTTGGGCGGTATCGCCATCGCAATCGGCGAATTGATCGATGCTGCCATCGTGTCCGTCGAGAACATGCACAAGCATCTCGAGCGTCGCACACCGCCGGGAGCAACGTCGTTCGACACCGGAACGCTGACGTCGAGCGAACGGTGGGACATCGTGCTCGCGTCCGCGAAGGAAGTGGGCCCGTCGCTCTTCTATTCGCTGCTGATCATCTCCGTCTCGTTCATCCCCGTCTTCACGCTCGAGGGGCAGGAGGGGCGGCTCTTCAAGCCGCTCGCGCTCACGAAGACATTCGCGATGGCCGCGGCGAGTCTGCTGAGCATCACGCTCGTGCCGGTGCTCATGGGGCTGTTCATCCGCGGCAAGATCAAGCGCGAAGACCGGAACATCCTGAGCCGCTGGATGATCCGTGCGTACCGGCCCGTGCTGGGATGGGTGCTGCATCATCGCTGGCCGGTGATCACCGCGTCAGCCGTGGCGCTCATCGTCACGTGGATTCCCTTTCAGCGCATCGGCAGCGAGTTCATGCCGCCGCTGGAAGAGGGGACGATCCTCTACATGCCAACGACACTGCCGGGCATCAGCATCGCCCGTGCGCGCGAGGTGCTGCGCCAGCAGGACAGCATCCTCAAGTCGTTCCCCGAAGTGGCGAGCGTGTGGGGGAAAGCGGGGCGTGCAAATACGGCCACCGATCCGGCTGGGCTCGACATGACCGAGACGACCATCTCGCTCAAGCCGCCGTCCGCGTGGCGGAAGGACATGACCTACGAGAAGCTCGTCGCCGCGATGGACTCGGCGGTACGCATGCCTGGCGTGAGCAATGCGTGGACGATGCCGATCAAGGGACGGATCGACATGCTCGCCACGGGCATTCGCACGCCAGTCGGCGTGAAGCTCTTTGGTCCCGACCTCGCGGTGCTCGAGCGGCTCGGCAAGGAGCTCGAGACGCACTTGCAGATGGTACCGGGCACGCGGTCCGTGTTCGCCGAGCGTGCGGTGAGCGGCTACTACCTCGACATCGACATCGACCGCGTGGCGGCAGCGAGGCATGGCCTCAACGTCGGCGACATCCAGACGGTGATTGCGACGGCGATCGGCGGAATGACGATTACGCAGACCGTGGAGGGACGGGAGCGATACGGAGTCCGCGTCCGCTATCCGCAGGAGCTGCGCGACACACCGGAGAAGCTCGCGTCGGTGTTGGTGCCGGTGGCGCACGACGCAGGAGGTACGACACCCTCGGGCGTTCCGGGCGCGATGGGTACGCAAATGATCGGGAGTGCCGGACCGCGTGTTGCGCAGGTGCCATTGGGGCAGGTGGCCACCATTCGAGAGGTGGCCGGCCCGATGGTCGTCCGCACCGAGGACGCACAACCCACCGCGTGGGTGTACGTCGATCCCGGCGATCGTGATGTGGGGACCTACGTCGCGGAGGCGCAGCGCATGGTGGCGCAGAATCTCGTGCTGCCCACCGGCTATACCCTCGTGTGGAGCGGCGAGTTCGAGTACATGGAGCGGGCCAAGGCGAAGATGCAGCTCGTCGTCCCGGCGACGCTCGCGCTCGTCTTCCTGCTGCTCTTCTTCAACTTTCGCAATGTGAGCGAGACGCTGATCGTGATGCTCTCGATTCCGTTCACGCTCATCGGCGGGATCTGGCTGCTGTGGGCGCTCGACTACAACTGGTCCGTCGCGGTGACGATCGGTTTCCTTGCATTGGCGGGCGTGGCGGCGGAAACGGGCGTGGTGATGCTCGTGTACCTCGACCGCGTGTGGAACGAGCGTTCGGCGGCCGGGACGATGCACAGCATCACAGACCTCTACGCCGGTGTGA
>JANOIJ010000171.1:0-38063 GCA_031407575.1 Gemmatimonadaceae bacterium
ATCCTGAACCCCAAGGCGTCGCACAGCCAGGAGATCGGCGGCGTCGTCTGGGGGATCGGGATGGCGCTGCAGGAGGCGACCGAGATTGACCACCGCTACGGGCGGATCATGAACCCGAGCCTCCAGCACTATCACGTGCCCGTTAGCGCAGACGTCCATGAGATCGAGACGATCTTCGTCGAGGAGGACGACACGGTGGTAAACCCCCTCGGCGTGAAGGGGATGGGCGAGCTGGGGATGGTCGGCATCCCGGCGGCGATCGCGAACGCCGTGTTCCACGCGACGGGTAAGCGCGTCCGCGAGCTGCCGATCACGCCGGACAAGCTGCTATAGCCGCGAGCCGCCTGACGACGGAACGTCAGCCGCGATCCGCGGGTCTGGCACCACGCGTCAAGGCGTGCGCGGATTCTCCCGCGGGCGCTGGCCGCCTCGCGCGGCGCAGGTGGTCGACGAGCGCCCGCAGCGCACGCGTCGCGTGGCGGCGCTGCGGATAGTACAGATAGTAGCCCGGAAAGGGCCGGCAGAACTCCTCGAGCACCGGCACGAGCGTCCCTCGGGCCAGGTCCTCGCGCACCTCGTCCTCATAGACGATGGTGAGGCCCAACCCGGCGCGCGCGAGGCTGATCCGGATCGCGGAGTCGGTGGAGAGCACGCGCCCCGAAACGGGGACGGCGATCTCTCGCCCGCCGTCCGGCCCCGGCTCGGTGAACTCCCACCGGTACGGACGATCCTGGGCGGCGGCGTGCCAGTTGAGGCACTCGTGCTCGATGAGGTCGCGTGGGTGTCGCGGCTTCGGACGCCGCGCGAAGTACGCGGGGGCGCCCACCACGGTCATGCAGATGTCTCCCGTCACGGGGACGGCGACCATGTCACGGTCGATCCGCTCCCCGATCTGGATGCCGGCATCGAATCCGCCGTCGACGATGTCGATGGCCGCGTCGCTCACCACGAGGTCGAGCGTGACGTGGGGATGCTCCGTGAGGAACGCCGCGAGCACCGGGCCGGCGAGCGCGTGGTCGGCAGCGGGGCCTACCACGAGGCGGAGGGTGCCGCGTGGTTCGTCGCCGAACTCCCCGATCGCGGCGACGGCGGACCGCACCTCCTCGAGCGCGGGACGCACGGAGGCGTAGAGCCGCTCCCCCGCCTCGGTGAGGTGGACGCTGCGCGTCGTCCGCTGCACGAGGGTGACGCCGAGCTGCCGCTCCAGCTTCCGTAGCGACTGGCTGATGGCCGAGGCGCTCACGCTCAGGCGCTCGCCGGCGGCGCGGAAACCACGCGCCTCGGCCACGGCGGCGAACACCACCATCGCGTTCAGGTCTTCAGTCATTGTGAAGGAATGCTTCAAGGGTTGTGCAGCGCCGTCAAGTAGATCGGTACTGCCGCGCGGGCTTGATTGCTTTCTCGGAGCAGCGTCACCGCCGTCGCCGGCGAGTTGGGCCTCACCTGACGGGAGGACTCGGACGCGCGACACGCACACCACTGCATCGATATCACATCGACGAATGAAGGGTGCCCGACATGCGCGTCAAGACGATCGTCGCCGCCGCCCTCGCGTCGCTGGGCCTCCTTGCCTCGGCCCGTAGCCCGCAGGCCGGCGGCGCTGAGACGAATACTCCGTCCGACACGCCGAGCGGCACAGCCGACTCTCTCACGGTCTCGCGCAGCGGCGCGCGGCCCGTGCAGCCGGGGCCCGCCGAGCAGTTCACCGGCACGGTGCGCATCGAGCCGTTGTTCGCGGCCATCGACTCGGCCCGCGCGGCCGGCATGTCCGTGTCGTTCGATCCGGGGGCGCGCACGGCGTGGCACAGCCACCCCCGTGGCCAGGTCCTCATCGTGACCGCAGGCACCGGCCGCGTGCAGCGGCGGGACGGCCCTATCGAAGAGATCCGTCCGGGCGACGTCGTCCGGATACCGCCGGGAGTTGAGCATTGGCACGGCGCGGCCCCAACCACGGCGATGACGCACATCGCCATTCTCGAGCACTCGAACCGCAAGGTCGTGGACTGGGGCCGTCACGTCACCGACGCCGAGTACGGGTCACGCTGATCGACCCATGGATGCAGACGGTACGCCCCACTGACTAACTCGCAGGAGCCCGTCCAGTGGGGCCGGATGATGAAAATGTCGAAGTTCGTCGCGCTGGTCTTTCGAGTGAACACGATGCGACGACCGTCCGGCGACCAACCAGGAAGGTTGCTCTAATCCGTCGTGCGCACCCGGACCCGGCGGCTGGCGATGTCGAGTAGAGGTCCGAGTTCCCGTCGCCATTGCGCTCGGAAGTGAACACGACCCACCCGCCGTCGCGCGAGAAGGACGCGTTGTAGTCAAAGTCCGAGCGCTCGCGGAACTTCCGTTCGTTGTCCCGTCGATGTTGGCGACGTACAGCTCCGAGACCGAGAGTCCGATCCGGTTCATGAGCACCACGCCTTTCTTGCGCGCCGGGGCCTGCGCGCCGGCCGACAGACGGGCAAACAGGATGCTTGCGGGGACGGCAATGAGGAACTCGCGGCGATCCGTCGAGTGGCCGCGCATGAACGCAGCGGCGGTGCCGACAGCGTCACCCATGCGGAACTACCCGGCGCCTCGTCTCCCGTTGGTCGCTCGTGGCGCAACCCGGATAGGGCAAGGTGGAAAGTGTACTTGACAGGAATGTCAAGATTGCTTTACAGTGCCATGGCGACACGACATACACCCAGAGAGAGGCAGTCATGATGAACGTCCCGCGAGTGGATCCCGACGATGACCGTTCCTCGTGGCCCTACCTCGAAATGCTGCTATTCGGGAGCTTCGGCTCGAGCACGCCGGCAGGGTGGCGCGCCCGCATCCGCGGCTATGCCTGGCTCGCGGTGTTCGCACTCTCTGCAGTGGCCGCTGCGTCCACCTCACTTCCGTGGGCCGCTCGGGTGATGTTTGCGGTCGCTGTGCCGATGGCGGTGGTCGGCCACATGTGGTCGAGCGGCAGGCATTCCCCGAAGATGGACGAACTCACTCGCCTCATTCACCTCGAAGCGGCCGCCTTCGCCTATTGCGCGGTGTTCGTAGTGGCCAGCATCTGGTACGCGCTCGGCGTGCTCGATGTTTTCGGCACCGTGCCAGAGGCTGGCGCTGCCGCGACGGCGGCTGGTGGACGCATGCGATCATTCTGGCCACTCTTCGTGTTGCTCGTGGTCATCGAACCGCTGCGCGGGACCGCGCTCGTGCTATTCGCGCGCGCTCGTCGGTGAAAAACTGCCTCCGCCTGCTCCGTTCCGAGCGGCGTTGGTCTCAGGGCGACCTCGCGGAGCGCATCGGCGTGTCGCGCCAGACGATCAATGCGATCGAGAACGATCGCTACGATCCCAGCCTGCCGCTCGCCTTCCGAATGAGCGCGGTCTTCGAGCGCCCCATCGAACACCTGTTCGAGTACCAGAACGAGGATCAGCGAGACTGATCGGTTGTGAGCGTTTCTCGCTCGGGCCGCTTCGACGCCGCGATCATCGGAAACGCTTGGATCGACCGCACCCGAGAGACGTCGCGTCGCCGTCCGGTTGCGCAACGCTCGCCGCGGTTCTCGGCCGAGGACACCGCCGTCGCGGCTCGCGCTGAGTCAACGCTCACACGCGCGCAGGCGGCCAGAGTTCGCGTACGATCCCCAGAAATGCTTCTACCGCAGGGAGAACAGGTCCGTCTCTGCGCACCACCGCCAGGCGCGTGGTCGGCGCCGGGGGCGCCACGAGGCGGCACACCACACCGGGACGGGCGAGCGCACGCAGCCCCTCCGGCACCAACGCAATCCCCACCCCCGCCGCCACTAGGCTGACCACCGTCGCCGACTCCATCGCCTCCTGCGCCACGCTGGGGTCGAACCCCGCTTGTCGGCAGGCGGCGATCACCGTGTCAGCCCAGCTCGGACGCGGCGAAGCCGGGAAGACGATCAGCGGCTCTCCGGCAAGCGCCGCGAGCGGCACTTCGGCAACGTCGGCCAAGGGATGCGAGTCCGGGAGCATCAGCAGCATCGTCTCTTCGCGCACGGTCGCGGCGACCAGGTCGCGTATGTCGGCCGGGAGCCGCAGGAAGCCGACGTCGATCTCGGCGCTCCGCAGGGCGTTGACCTGCGAGCCCGTCGACATCTCGCGCAGTACGAGCTCGACGTCGGGACACCGCCGCCGATGCTCGCGCAGCACGGCGGGCACGACGTCATAGGTCGCGGAGCCGATCGCGGCGATGGTCAGTCGGCCGATCTCGCCGCGCCCGACGCGACGCGCTCGGTCCAGCGCGCGCTCCATCTGCCCGAGCGCCCGCTTTCCCTCGACGAGCAGGAGCGCGCCGGCCGGGGTGAGCTCCACCCGTCGGCTCGTTCGATCGAAGAGCGCGACGCCGAGCACACGCTCCAGGACCTGGATCTGTTGGCTGAGCCCGGGCTGGGTGATGTGCAGCCGAGCGGCGGCGCGCCCGAAGTGCAACTCTTCGGCGACGGCGACGAAGTACCGCAGGTGGCGCAGCTCGATCGTATCCATAACCCCGGCTTCTGAAAACCCTCGAACAATCTATTTGACGAATCGCTCCGGTCCACTCAAGATGTGGCCGATGAGTGCCCGCGGCCGCTTGGGCAGGGAGCGCGGGGCCGACCGCCGCCGTTCCACTGCCATGCAAGCGGGCCGACTTCCAGCCACCTACTGAGGACCGACGCAGTGCTCGCGTTCCTGGGACTCTCGACGATCGTGCTGCTGCTCGGCGTCATCCTGACGAAGCGCATGTCCCCGCTCGTCGCGCTGATCATCATCCCCGTCGCCGCGGCGCTCGCTGGCGGGTTCGGGCTCGAGACGGGGAAGTTCATCACCACGGGACTCCAGAACATTGCGCCCGTAGTCGCGATGTTCGTGTTCGCGATCCTCTACTTCGGGGTCGTGACTGACGCCGGGATGCTCGACCCGATGATCGACGGCATCCTGCGCATCGTCGGCACGCGGCCGAAGTGGATCGTGATGGGCACGGCGCTGCTCGCGCTGCTGATCCACCTCGACGGCTCGGGGGCGGTCACCTTCCTCGTCACGATCCCCGCGATGCTCCCGCTCTACCAGCGGCTGGGGATGGACCGGCGCGTGCTCGCCGCGGCGGTGTCGCTCGCCGCGGGGGTGAACTTCCTGCCGTGGACGGGGCCGATGATCCGCGCCTCGGCGGCGCTCGAGATCCCGGTGATGGAGCTGTTCCTGCCACTCGTGCCGGTGCAGCTGGTCGGGCTCTGCTTCGTGTTCGGTGTCTGCTGGATGCTCGGCGCGCGCGAGGAGCGGCGCCTGGGGCTGACGAGAGGCGCGGAAGTGCAGGCGATCGCTCGCACGCTCTCCGATGAGGCGCTGCGGCTGCGGCGCCCAGCGCACCTCTGGGTGAACCTCGCGGTCACGATCGTAGTGTTGGGCACCATGATCTCCGGCAAGGTGCCGCCCGCGCTCATGTTCATGGTCGGCACAGCGGTCGTCCTGCTCGTGAACTACCCGGACGCCGCGATGCAGCGCGCCCGCGTCGACGCCCACGCGAAAGCCGCGCTGATGATGGCGAGCATCCTGCTCGCGGCCGGCGTGTTCACCGGCATCATGCAGGGCTCCGGGATGCTCGGCGCGATGGCGAAGGGCGCGGTGGCGTACGTGCCGCCGGGGATGGCGCAACACATCCCCGTCGTCATGGGGCTCCTGTCGATGCCGCTCAGCCTCCTGTTCGACCCCGACTCGTTCTACTTCGGCGTGCTCCCCGTGATCGCAGAAGTCGGGCAAATGCTCGGCGTCGAGCCGCTGCACGTGGCGCAGGGGGCGCTGCTCGGTCAGATGACGACTGGCTTCCCGGTCAGCCCGCTCACGCCGGCGACGTTCCTCGTCGTCGGGCTCACAGAGATCGACCTCGCGGACCACCAGAAGTTCAGCATCCCGCTCCTGTGGGGCGCGTCGGTGGTGATGACGCTCGCGTGCGTCGTGCTTGGAGTGTTCCCCCTGTGATGCGCACGGTCCGGATAGGCGGGGGCGCTGGGTACGCCGGCGACCGGATCGAGCCGGCGGTCGAGCTGGCCGAGCGCGGGGCGCTCGACTATCTCGTGTTTGAGTGCCTGGCCGAGCGCACCATCGCGTTGGCGCAGCAGCAGAGGCGCCGCGACGCCGCCAGCGGCTACGATCCCATGCTGGCCGCGCGCATGCGGGCGGTACTGCTGCCGTGCCGCGCGCGCGGGGTGCGCGTGATCACCAACTCTGGCGCGGCGAACCCCCTGGCCGCCGCAGCGCTCGTTCGCGAGATCGGGCGGGAGTTGGGGCTGCGCCTAACGGTAGCCGCGGTGACGGGGGATGACGTGCTGGACCTCGTCGTGGGAAGCGACCTGCGCATTCACGAGACGGGGGACACCATCGCGTCGTTGGGCAACCGCGTGCTCTCGGCGAACGCGTACCTCGGTGCCGAGCCGATCGTCGAGGCGTTGCGCCGCGGCACAGACGTCGTCGTCACCGGCCGCGTGGCCGACCCCTCGCTGTTCCTCGCGCCGCTCGCGCACGAATTCGGGTGGCGCGTCGACGACTGGTCGGCACTCGCCGCGGGCACGCTGGCCGGACACCTGCTGGAGTGCGCCGGGCAGGTGACGGGAGGCTACTTCGCGGACCCAGGTTTCAAGGACGTCACCGATCTCGCGCGACTCGGCTTTCCGTTGGCCGAGGTGTCCGAGGACGGCGCGGTGACGATCACCAAGGTGGCCGGCACCGGCGGGCGCGTGACCTCGCGCACCTGCAAGGAGCAATTGCTGTACGAGGTGCACGACCCGCGCGCCTACGTGACCCCCGACGTCGTGCTCGACCTCTCGGAGGTGACGGTCGAGGAGGTCGGCGCGGATCGCGTGCTTGTGCGCGGCGCAATGGGTCATCCACGTCCGACGTCGCTCAAAGTGTCGGTGGGCTGTCACGACGGCTACGTGGGGGAGGGACAGATCTCGTACGCTGGGCCAGGCGCCGTGGCGCGCGGGCGGCTCGCGCTGGAGATCGTGGCCGAGCGCCTGCGGCTGACCGGCGTGCGCTGCGACGAGACGCGGCTCGACCTCATAGGAGTAGACGCGTTGCACGGCGCGGCAGCGTCGTGCGGCGGCGAGCCGTACGAGGTGCGCGCGCGCGTCGTGGTGCGGACGACCACGATGGAGGACGCGCTGCGCGTGGGGAACGAGGTGGAGACGCTCTACACCAATGGCCCCGCCGGCGGTGGGGGCGCAATGAAGGGGGCGCGCGAGGTCGTCGCCGTTGTGTCGACCTTCGTGCCGCGCGACGCGGTGCGCCCCGTGGTGACCTACCTGCGGAGCTGAGACGACACACATGCGAACGCTCCGCGAGCTCGCGCACGCGCGCAGTGGGGACAAGGGCGACACGGCAAACGTGTCGGTGATCGCGTACGACGAGGCCGATTACTCGCTGCTGCAGCGGTGCGTGACTGCGGAGCGCGTACGGGAGCATCTCGCCGGAGTCGTGCGTGGCGCGGTGGTGCGCCACGAGCTGCCGCGGCTCGGCGCGCTGAACTTCGTGCTGCACGAGGCGCTGTGCGGCGGCGTCACCCGCTCGCTCGCGCTCGACGCGCACGGCAAGTCGCTCGCCTCGGCGATCCTCACGCTCGAGATCCCCTATGACAACGCGCCTGCACCCATCGAGGCGAGCGGCACGCAGGTCAACGAGTGATAAGTACAGGTTCTCGATCTCGACAAACAATCTATTGGACGAATCGAAGCCGAAACTCGATCCTGTCCCCTGACCTCCATCGACGCGGTGCCCTCGCCGCTGTTCGCCGACCTCCGAAAGGAACTGTTCATGCGCCCAGCCATTCGCCGCGCCGCAGCTAGCGGCCCGCTGATTCTCGTGATCGCCGCGCTCGCCGCAACCGCGGGTGCGCAGCCAGGCCCCGCCGGTACCCCCCGCGCGCAGACGACGCACGGCGCCGTGCAGGGGATCACGCTGTCGAGCGGCGTGCGCGCGTTCCGTGGGATCCCATTCGCCGCGCCGCCAGTGCGCGAGCTGCGCTGGAAGCCGCCGCATGCAGTCGCGAAGTGGCAGGGCGTACGCCTCGCCGACCGCTTCGCCGACCAGTGCATGCAGGCGCGCGTCTTCGGCGACATGGCGTTCCGCAATTCCGGCGTGAGCGAGGACTGCCTCTACCTCAACGTGTGGACGCCCGCGAACGCCGCGCCGAACGCCGCGCTCCCGGTGCTCGTCTATTTCTACGGCGGCGGGTTCGTCGCCGGCGACGGGGCGGAGCCGCGCTACGACGGCGAGAGCATGGCGAAGCGCGGCATCGTCGTCGTCACGATGAGCTACCGCCTCGGCGTCTTCGGCTTCTTCGCCCACCCCGAACTCACCGCCGAGTCGCCGAACCGCGCGTCGGGCAACTACGCGTTCATGGATCAGACGGCGGCGCTGCGATGGGTGCGCGACAACGTCGCGTCGTTCGGCGCCGACCCGAGGCGAGTCACCATCGCGGGCGAATCGGCGGGGTCGTTCTCGGTGAGCGCGCAGATGGCGTCACCGCAGGCGAAGGGGCTTTTCGCGCGCGCGATCGGCGAGAGCGGCGCATTCTTCTCCGGGCCCGTCGCCTCGCCCCCACGGAGTGAGATGGAACAGACCGGCGTCAAGTTCGCGCAGACCGTCGGCGTCGGCTCGCTCGCCGCTCTGCGCGCGCTCTCGGCGACGGTGTTGCTCGAAGCCTCCGGGCGGCCGGCCGCTCCCCGCGTCGGACCGAGCATTGACGGGTGGTTCCTGCCGCGAACGCCGGCCGAGGTCTATGCCGCCGGCGAGCAGGCGAAGGTGCCACTCCTCGCCGGCTGGAACTCGGAGGAGATGACGGGGCGCGTGCTGCTCCGCGGGGAGCCGACGCCCGACAGTGTGCGGGCGGTGCTCGTGCGGCAGTTCGGCGCGCGCGCTGCGGAGGCTGAGAAGGTGTTCCCGCTTGGTAGCCCGGACGAGGCGGCGCAGTCGCTCACCGACCTCGCGAGCGACCGCTTCCTGGGGTACTCCACGTGGAAGTGGCTCGAGGAGCACGCCCGTACGAGCGGGCAGCCCGTGTACCGCTACTACTACGCGCGTGGCCGGCCGGCGCCTGTGGAGGCGGGGGTGACGCCGAACCTCGCCGGCGGTGTGACGCGAGGCGTCGCGCCCGCCAATGCCCCGCCGCCGACGCGCGGCGCGGTGCACTCGGCGGAGATCGAGTATGCGATGGGCAACCTGCCGCTGAACAAGGTCTTCGGTTGGACGCCGGACGACTACAAGGTCTCCGAGACGATGCAGGGCTACTTCGCGAACTTCATCAAGACCGGCGACCCGAACGGAGCAGGACTCCCGTCGTGGCCGCGCGGCGAGGTGACGAACGGCGAGACGCGACGCATCCGCATCGACGTCGAGACGCGCGCCGAGGCCGAGCCGCGGGCGCGGTATCTCCTGCTCGATCAGGTCCCGACGCCCGCGAGGCCGTGACGATTCGACTGACGGAAGCGACTGACGCGTAGGGTTCTACTTCTTCTTCGCCTCGAAGGCGAGGTGGCGGCCGAAGAAGGGGAGCACGTGATTTTGCATCCGGTCCGCGACGTTGCTGACGTGATCGCCGGAGTAGAGCTCGAAGCTGTTGGCGATCCCGTAACTGTCGAGGATGCGATGCAGCTCCGCGGTATCGGTTCGCAGCCCGTCCCGGTCGCCCACGTCGAGGGCAATCGCCGCGTACTGGCGCAGGTTGGCGACGTACTGGTCGACCATGGCGAGCGGTGAATTGGCGGCCCAGCGAGCCAGCACCGCCGGCTGCGGCTCTCCGTTCTTCGTCGGCAGGTCCAGGTAGAGCGGCGGCGCGTTCGGGTTGGGTGACCACGCCGCCGCCGAGGCGAGCGTGGCGCGTGTGAAGAAATCGAGCCCCTCCGACTGGCCGGCGGCGGCCGCCGCCTCGAGCTTCTTCGCCATCTCCGCCGACGGCGCGCTGCGCGCCGACATGCAACACGGGCTCATCGCGTAGAACGCCGAGAAGACATCGGGGTGCCGCATCGCGATCCGTACCGTGCCGTAACCTCCCATCGAGTGGCCGGCGATGCCGCGGCTGCTGCGGTTCGCGATCGTGCGATAGCGCGCGTCGACGTACGCGACGAGGTCGCGGGACATGAAGTCTTCCCAGTTTCCCGTCGTCACCGAGTTCGAGTACATCGATCCGTTGTGGCGGGTCTGCGCGTTGGCGATCACCACGATCATCTCGCGCGTTCCGGTCGCGAAGGCGCCCTCGATCGTCTGCGGCGTTCGGATCTCGCTCGTCCACTTCTCATTGCTGATCGAGTACCCGTGCAGTGCGTACAGCACCGGGTACCGCCGCGTCCGGCTCGTCGCGTAGCTCGGCGGCAGATACACGATCACGCCGCGGTCGGGCGAGTCGCCCTCGAGGTTCCGTTCGAGCGAGGCACCGCGCACCGTGACGCGTTCCGTGACCACAGACTTCGCGCCTGGCACGGGATCGGGCACCACGAGCGGGGGACGCGCCGGAGCTGCCGGCGGAGTGGTCGACTGCGCGCCGGACACGCTGGCGTGAAGCGCGAGGAACAGCGCGAGCGCGAGTGCGCGGAGGGAGCGGAGTCGCATGTCGAAGAAGGTCGGGGTCAGCGGCCGAGAGCGTCAGGAGCAGTACGGAGAGCGGGGCGACCACGCGATTGAACTCTTCAGTTGCGTCGGCGGTGGCATGTTCGACGAACGTCGGCGTTGAGCGAAGTCGCCGCAAGATCCTGAGACGCCGGAGGTGCGAGCCCTTGCAGAGGACCACCTTCTGACCGAGCGCGCGCAGGCAGGGCTTCGATGCCGCTACCCCATCTCCGCTCGATGACGCAGTCGCGCGAGCGCCCACGCTGCGTGGTCGTGCACGAGCGGTTCCCGATCGTCGAGCGCTCGGCTGAGGATGTCGACGTCGCCCTCGTCGCCGATGTTGCCGAGCACCATCGCCGCATTGCGCTTCAGCCCCTGCAGCTTCGCGCGCTTCATCGGGGAATTCTTGTACACTGCGCTGAACTCCTCCTTCGACATCGCGAGCAACTCACGCGCGAGTGTCCGCGCGTCCTTGCCCGCGAGCCCCTGGCGCGGAACGAACTCCGGCACCTTGTTCGGACGCGCGAACGACATATTAAACGGACAGACCTCCTGGGAGAATTGCCGGTATAACCATTTCGAGATCCCTCTTTCGACCGGCCGGGCTAACGCTCAAGAAATCAAGAGGTTAGCCGCCGGCGGCGGTGGAGGCGCTTATCCTCGGGCACTCTACGCGGGGTTGACAGTCAGCTCTCAACCCGTAGATTCCAACTATATCGAGTCTCGATGTATCGGGATGCGCTGTAGTTCGGGAGCCCACAGGGAGGCAAAATGGCTACGACAGAGCGGACCAGCCGGACGCCGGAGATGTTCCTGCCACTGCCGCCCGCGACCTTCCAGATCCTCCTCGCGCTGGTGGACGAGGAGCTCCATGGCTACGCGATCATGAAAGAGGTGGTTGAGCGCTCCGAGGGGACGGTGCGCTTGGGGCCAGGTACCCTCTACGGATCGCTGAAGCGGCTGCTGGAGGGAGGGTTGGTGGCGGAAGGCGGAGAGCGGACCGACCCGGAAATGGACGACGAACGGCGCCGGTACTACCGGCTGACCGAGCTTGGCCTGTCTGTGGCGCGGGCGGAGGCGCGGCGGCTCGACGCGATGGTGCGCGCGGCGCGCCGCAAGAATCTCATCGGCGTGGAGCCCGCATGAGTGCCTCACTAGAGGGCCTCGCCGTCGTGGGCGCGCCGCGCCGCCTGACACGCGCCGAACGAGCGTATCGCCTGCTGCTGCGCGCCTACCCCGCAGCCTTTCGAGCCGTCTATGAGCGCGAGATGACGCTGTTGTTTCGCGACCAGTGTCGAGAGGCCGACGCCGGCACCCTCCACTTCTGGATGGCTGTGATATGGGATGTGGCGCGGAGCGCGCCGGCCCTGCGCGCGGAGGCGTGGCGTGCGCGAGGGGATGAGAACACGCGAACCCTTGGTGCAATCATGAAGATCGCAGCGATGCTGACGGTGCTGCTCGGTGTGTTCGTGGCGTTCGGCGCCGTAGCCGATGGTGTGGCTGGGCAACAGCAGGGTTTCGGAAGCGCGCACCTGCTGTCGGTTGTACTGGGAGGGCTCGCGGGGGCGTCGCTCCTCGTCGCAGGCGTCGCTCTGCTGCGCAGCGGAACGTCAGGCCGGCGGACGGCGACGATTGCGTCGCTCGCTTCGCTCCTGTTGATCGTGTTGGTCCGGCTCGTGTTTCCCTGGATGTCCATCTTCTCTCAGCTCGTCGGCTATGGACTACCGATCGCTCTCCTGATCACGTTGCATTGGCCTCGTCAGCGCGGACCAGGTCTCGCGTGACCACCGCGGCCAAATTCATCCTGGCCTTTGTGTTGAGTGGGGCGCCGCTTGGTGCGCAGGCGCCGAGGACGCCGGCGTTTCCAAACACGTCGGCTGGACGCGTCCTCCGCGCATGGCTCGAGGCGAATAACAGCGCCGACACTGCGCGAGCCACAGCGTATTACAGGCGCTACCAGCCAGGTCTCCCTGCGGGCTTCGAGCCCGTCGCTCGCGATAGCGTCAAACGCTACGATCTGCTCACCATCGAACGAAGCGAGCCGCGCCGTGTCGAGTTCACGCTCCGGGCACGCGGTAGCACTGTGACGACGTATGGGTTGCTCGCCGTGTCCAACGTCGAGCCGGTACAGGTGACGGCCTTCCCACTGCGCACGATGGGACCTGGCATCTCACCCTCGGCGATGCGTATCGACTCTGCGACGCGGGCGCGCGTGATTGCCGCTGCCGTCACGCGGCTCGACACGCACTATGTCTTCCCCGATGTAGCGAAGCGCGTCGGGGACTCCCTGCGCGCGCGCCTTACCCGCGGCGCGTACGACGCGCATGGCAACGGAATGAGCTTCGCCATGCGGGTGAGCGAGGACTTGCGTGATCTCACCGGCGACAAGCACCTGCGCATGGAATACATCGTGGAGCACCTCCAGCCCCCGCCGCCGCCGCTCCCCGCGCCCTCCGCCCCGCCGGTTAGCGAGGAACAGCGCGAACGCGCCTGGATGGACGATGTCAATTGCGGCTTCGTGCGGGCAGAGCGACTCGCGAGCAATGTCGGCTACGTAAAATTCGACATGTTCGGTCCTCCGGCATTGTGCGGGGCGACCGCGTCAGCGGCGATGACATTCCTCGCGGGCACTCGTGCACTGATCGTCGATCTGCGGGAAAATGGCGGTGGAAGTCCGGAAATGGTCGCCTACCTCTCGTCGTACCTGTTCTCGCAACGAACGCACCTGAACGACCTCTGGAGCCGACGGACGGGAAGGACCGTCGAGTTCTGGACCCGCGACAGCGTTCCGGGTCGCCGGTTCGGGCCCGACAAGCCCGTCTACGTACTGACGTCGGGCCAGACTTTCTCGGCCGCCGAGGAGTTCGCATACAACCTGAAGAGCCTGAAGCGCGCGACCATCGTTGGTGAAGCTACCGGCGGCGGGGCGCACCCAGGGTCAGGGCGCCGGCTCGGTGATCACTTCGTCATCGGCATACCGAGCGCTCGTGCTATCAACCCGATCACCAGAACGAACTGGGAGGGCGTCGGCGTCGAGCCGGAGGTGAAGGTCACGGCAAGCGCGGCGCTAACGGCGACGCAGAAGCTCCTGCGCGTGACGCCGCACCCATAGCTCGACGTCCCTCTAATCGCCGATGTTGCCCAACACTACGGCCGCATTGCGTTTCAGCCCCTTGAGCTTTGCCCGCTTCATCGGCGAGCCTTTGAATGCTTCGCGAAACTCCTCGTCGCTCATGTCGAGGAGATCGTGCGCGAGCGTGCTCGCATCCTTGCCCACAAGCACCGCTCGCGGCGCGAACTCTTCTACTCTGTTGGGTCGCGCAAACGACACGTTCCACGGACATACGTCCTGGCAGATGTCGCACCCGTAGATCAGCTCGCCGATCGGTTCCCGGAAATCGACTGGAATCTCGTCCTTCAACTCGATCGTGAGGTACGAAATGCAGCGCGTCGCATCGAGCTCGCGCGGCGCGACGATCGCATCCGTTGGACACGCGTCGATGCACCGCGTGCACGTGCCGCATCGGTCCGCCTCGAACGGCGCATCCACGGCCAGCTCGATGTCCAGCACCAACGCGCCGAGAAAGAAGAATGAGCCGAGCGTCGGACTCAGCAGGTTGGTGTTCTTGCCAAACCAGCCGAGTCCCGCGCGGCGCGCGAGGTCGCGTTCGAGCAGCGGACCCGTGTCCACGTACGGCTTGCCCGCGATCGCCCGCCCCGCGTCCGTCTCCACACGCCGGTGCAACTCGCGGAGCTTCGCCTCCATCACGTCGTGGTAGTCGTCGCCGCGGGCATACCGCGCCACCGGACCACTCGGCTCCCGTCCGCCGTAGTCCAGCGCGACGACGATCGCATGCGTCGTCCCCGGCACCGGTCGCCGAGTATCATGCCGCTTCTCGGCGCCGCGTTCGAGGTAGTGCATGACGCCGGCGCGCCCCGCGGCGATCCACGCGTCGAACTCGTCTGCGGTGTCCGCCGGCCCGAGCGCCGCGATGCCCACCAGGTCAAAGCCGAGCGCGAACGCGTGCGCCTTGGCCAACCGCGCGAGCTCGGCCTGCTGTTCGCCGCTCGCCGCTCGCCGCTCTCCGAGCACTACTCCTTCACCGCCCATCGCGCGTAGCGCTCCACGTCCTCCACCGGGGGCACCGCGTCGTCACGGCCATACGCGGTGTGCATGCGCCAGCGGACGTAGTCGGTGGCCGGCAGCGGCAGGAACGGAAACCGTCGCCACCAGTACCGGCGACGGAAGCGCCACGCCACTCGGAGCAGTGCCGTGCCTGTGGCGGGATGCCGCACCGCGCGCAGCGCGAGGCGGAGTGAGAGTCGTGTCCACTGCATGCGTGCAAGATACTGTTGTCATCCTGAGCGCAGCGAAGGACCTGCACGTGCAGATCCTTCGCTGCGCTCAGGATGACAGCCGCCACGACGCGGGCTTGACTACGTGACCCGTAGCCAATAAGTGAGCGATGCCAAGGAGATCACGAGCCATGAAGACCGTAACGATGCACGTCGCCAGGCGCACCCTGTCGCAACTTGTGGCGGCCGCCGAGGCCGGCGAAGACATCCTCATCATGCGTGACCGCGAACCCGCAGCGCGCCTGATTGCGGCAAGTGAGTCTGTGCCGCGACGCGAGTTCGGCGCGCTGGCCGGCAAGGTATTTGTCACCGACGCGTTCTTCGAACGACTGCCAGCGGACGAGCTCATCGGGTGGAAAGACTAGCATGCGTTTTCGTCATCGTTGCACCGCGGCAACGGCAGCGCTCCTGATTGCGCTCCCGACATTGGCCGCGCAGTCCCCGTCCCTCGTCGCGCTGCGATTCAAGGCCGCTGTCGATGCAACCGGCCTGTCGTTGCGCGACGCGGTGATCGTCGTGAACGGTGACTCGATCGTCTCGGTGGGCAGCGGCGACAAGGCCGTGCCGCGCGGTGTCCGCGTCATCGATCTCCGGCGTTACACCGCCATTCCCGGCCTCATCGACCTCCATACGCACATGACGTACTGGCGCAGCAAGGCCGCGCCGCGCGTCGCCGGACCTCGCGCGAAGGACTCGGTGGTGATGGTGGCCGCAGAGAATGCGAGACGCACCCTCGAGACCGGCGTCACCACCGTGCGCGACCTCGGCGCAACGAACTACACCGACATCGCCATGCGCGACGCGATCAATCGCGGCGACATGGTCGGGCCGCGCATGTTCGTCTCCGGGTTCGGCCTTTCCAAAGTGACCTCACCTCCGAGCGCAGACGCGCCCTCCGGCGCGCCGCGAGGCCGAGTGCGCGACACAGCGGAGATCCGCGTCGCCATCCGCACGCAGGTGGACTCCGGCGCAGACTGGATCAAGATCTACGGCTCGACGGGGAGCTTCCAAAACGTGACGGGCGCTCAGACCTTCACCGACGACGAGATGCGCGTCGCCGTCGAAGCCGCGCACGCGCTGCGCAAGCCGATTGCGATTCACTCATACGGCGCCACGGGAGGACGCGCCGCGATGCGCGCCGGAGCGCAGACGGTGGAGCATCCGGCGGCCGTGGACGACGAAACGCTCGCGGCATGGGCGCGCACGCGCACAGTCTATGTACCCACTATCGACCACAACCGCTTCTACGCCGAGAACGCCGCGCTCCTCGGCTACGATGCACCGCAGGTCGCTGCGCTCGATTCGTTTCGCCTGCTCAACCTGGAGACCGTGCGTCGCGCGCACCGGGCAGGCGTTCGCATCGGCATGGGCTCGGACGCGGTGTACTGGATGTTCGGCGAGAACACTCGCGAGCTCGGCTGGTTCGTCAAGGCGGGCATGACTCCCCTCGAGGCACTTGCCACCGCCACGACCATCGGCGCCGAGTTGCTCGGCATGCCGACTCGCCTGGGTCAGCTCGCGCCGCGGTTCCTTGCTGACATCGTCGCCGTGGACGGCGACCCCGCGCGCGACATCACCGTCGTCATCCATCGCGTCGTGTGGGTGATGAAGGGCGGTAAGGTCGTCATCGACAAGACATCACGTCCGTAGCTCCGCGCTGCCGGAGCTGTCGGTCAGCGCCGGTCACCCGCACAAGCAGGTCCCTCGGTCGCGCTGTCGCGCTCCTGTCCGGACGACACGTCGATTGTCATCCTGAGCGTTAGCGATGGACCTGCACCTTCAGCTCACACGAACGACGTCCCATCCATCCGCGCCGGCGACGCAATCCCCAGCACCGCCAGCGTGCTCGCGAACACATCTGCCGTGCGCCGAGGCGTACCCACTGGCGGACGGTTGGTAAGGAGCGGCACGAGCATGTGGTCGCGGTGCAGCGCGCCGTGCGCACTCCGATGAGGAATCGGCTCGTAGCGCGCGCGAAAGTCCCAGCCCGGCGTCGCGGAGAGAATGAAGTCACCCGCGCGCGCCGAGCCGGCAAGACTCACGATCTGCACCAACGCGTCCGGATAAGTCCCGTCGCGGAACGCGTCGTGGGTCTCGTCCGCCGTGCCGCGGACGTCGCGCTCGGCGCCGAGTGGGTCGCCGGTGGTTCGTTCGTAGCGATAAGTGTCGCCCTGCCGCGAGATCATCGCATTGCCGCGCGCCAGGCTGCGCACTTCGCAGCTGTCCGCTGTATGTGGCAGCAGCAGCAAATCAACAGACGCGCGCGCCAGTAGCACATCAGCCAATGCGCTCCAGCGCGGAGCGAGCGCCGGCCACCATGGTCGCGTGCGTTCCCGCAGCTCGACGTAGATGTGCGCCATCGCGTTGCCGCTCACCATCACCGCAGCATCCGGCGCAATACCCGCCGACCACGGATGCGCCACCGTCCGCGCACCCGTCGCCGCGACGATTCCCGCGAGGTCTTCGTGCTCGTGCACCGTGCTGTGGCCGTGGTCGCTCACGATCCACAAATGCGTGTCCTTCCACCACCCGCCGGACTCGGCGTCCGCGCGCAAGCGTCCCGCCGCATCGTCCACCACACGCATCGCCGCGTGCACGAGCGGGCTCGCGTGACCCTGCGCGTGTGACGACTTGTCGATGCCCACGAACGCGGCGAACAGGAAGTCGGGCCGCTCCTCGCGCTGGCGGCGGACGATCGTGTCCGCGACGTCGGCGTCCACGTCGAACCAGCCTTCCACGCGTCCGCGGAAGTGCGTCAGCGCGACGCGCAGCGCTGTGCTCGGCGTGAGCGTGCCGAGCCGGCGCGAGTGCGCGAGGCCGCGCGTGACGACGCTCATCGCCGCGAGGCTGTTCGGCACCAGGTCGAAGATCGTCGGAGCGCTCGCGTCGAGATCGCTGTCGAACTTGCGGACCTGGATGCCCACGTAGCTGCGCGCGTAGTCGGGCCATCCGCACGTCGTGCGCGAGCGGTCGTACCAGCGCAGCGCGGGAATCCCGACAGGCCCAGGAAAGCGGCCGAGCAAAAAGGGCGTGTACGCCGGGCCGGTGACAGAGGGGAAGGTCGTCGTCACCTGGTGCAGCCCGCCCTCATCGCGCAGTCGCCGCAAGGCGGGAAGGTCGGTCAGCGGTCCGTCGAAGGCGTCGGCACGTGCGCCATCGGCGACGAGGACGATTACAGGCACGCGACATATGGGAGCGGCATCGGCGAACAGAAGCCGCACGTGCGCGCGAGGGCAAGCGTCGCGGTATGACTCACCGCGTTCGCCTTCTGGCCGGCGATGTCGAACCGCACGTTGCCCCGAATTGGTGGGATTCGCGAAGGAAGAAGAGGTCAGGGTCACCCGTCACCTCTTCAGGAGTGCATATGTCCAGGGTTTCATCCACTGTCGTCGTGTCGTTGCTGGTGCTCACCGCGTGCAGTTCAGAACCACCCGCCGCGCCGCTCGCTGCGCCCGCCACCGCGAATGCGGCCGCGGCGCTGGCGTCAACGACGGTCGTCATGAGCGGTCTCGATAGTCCGCGGGGTCTCGCGTGGGACGCCGAGGGCGCCTTATACGTGGCCGAGGCTGGGAGTACCACCATTTCGGGTCCATGCGTGGCGGTGTTTCGTGGCACGAACTGCTACAGCGGCACCGGCGCGATCACGCGCTTCTGGCAAGGGCAGCAGAAGCGCGTAGTGTCCGGCCTTCCCTCGCACTACAACCCCGCACTGGGCGACATCAGCGGCCCCCAGCACCTGTCCTTCCCTCCCCGTGGCAACCTGATGGTCACTATTGGCTGGGGCGCACTGCCGGCTGCACGCGCCGGGCTCGGTTCGTTGGGCAGCCAGTTCGGGACACTGCTCCAACTCACAAAGGGCGGTGGCTGGCGCGTGGTTGCGGACGTCGCGGCATTCGAAGCGCGAGAGAATCCAGCGGGCGGCCCGGTCGACTCGAACCCATTCGGCCTCCTGTCCGAAGCGGGGCAGGCGTTCGTCACGGACGCCGGCGGCAATTCGCTGCTGCGCGTCAGGGACGATGGAAAGGTCAAGCTCGTTGCGACGTTCCCGGCGATCCCCGTGCCTGCAGGTCCGTTCAATCCGCCATTCGCACAGTCGGAGGCGGTGCCCACCGACGTCGCTCGCGGCCCGGACGGCGCGTACTACGTCAGCATGCTCACCGGCGCGCCGTTCCTGCCGGGTGCGGCGTCGATCTATCGCGTGGTGCTGGGACAGTCGCCACAGGTCTACGCCACGGGCTTCACGCAGATCACGGACATCGACTGGGGCTCCGACGGCAGCCTGTACGCGCTGCAGTACGCGAGCGCGCCATTTTTCGGCGGACCGGGAAGCGTGATCCGAGTGGCACAGGGCGGCGCGCGCAGCACGGTCGCCGCGGGGCTTACGCACCCGGCCGGCCTGCTCGCGGCACCCGACGGCGCCATCTACGTGTCGAACAACAGCGATCGCGCCGGCATCGGCGAGGTGCTTCGCATCGTTCCGTAACACCGGAGATGGATGTCATTCCGAGCGAGGTCGAGGGACCTGTACTTGTCGCCCGTGTACGAGGTGCAGACCCCTCGACGCGCTTCGCGCGCTCGGGGTGACGACCTTGTCAGCGTCGGACGGCGACGTTGGCGCGTGTGACGTTCTCGGCGGCCATGCGGCGCGCGGCATCGGCAAGGCCGAAGCGCTGGATCACGCGCTGGAATCGCGGCGCGGAGCGAATTGGATCGAACAGCGGATCAGTGAGCACGAAGAACATCGAACCGCGGTCGTCCGGCATCCGCTCCGCCCAATCAAGGGCACGCGCGGTGTTTCCGAGCCCAAGGTGCGCGGCCACGAGGTCAACTGGGCGGACGTGCGATCCGCGAGCGCGTTCCTCGAGCCGGTCGACCATGCCGCGTGCCTCCGCCGTCTGACCGGCGACGCCGAGCCCGTAGGCCAGCATGGCCTCGGGCTCGAACGCGGTGTACTCGTAGCCCGTGCGTCGCAGCGCGCGGATCGCGTCGTCGTTTCGCCCTACGGCCAGGTAGACGCGCCCGAGCAGGGCGTGCGTACGTTGCCAGGTCGTGTCCTTCGAGAGGGCGCGCTCGAGCACCGCGATCGACTCGTCGTACCGCCGGCTCCAGTACAGGTGCAGCCCGACGTGTGTCGCCGTCGCGCTCGACACCGGGTCGATCGCAGTGGCCTCGCGCGTCACGGCAAGGCTTTCCCTCGGGCGTCCGACCGCCGCGAAATAGGCGGCCAGTGAGTGGTAGTTCCAGATGTCGCTCGGATCGAGCGCGAGCGCGCGACGCAGGTGACGCTCCGCCGTCGGCCAGTCGCGATCATACCACATCGCGTGCCATCCCGCGGCGCGATGGGCCGACGCGAGAGTGCTGTCTTGCGCAAGCGCTCTGGCGATGAGGGGTTTGGCGCGCCGGAAGCGCTCGTCAGCGCGCGACTCCTGCGCCGCCGAGAGGACGTCGGCCAGTCCGATGTACGCACGGGCGAGGGTGGAATCGTGCGCGATCGCCTCGCGGAAGTACACGCTCGCTTCCGCGAAGGCAGTCGGCGTTCGCTGCAGGTATGCGAACCGGCCACGCAGGTAGAGATCGTACGCAATCGGGTTCCCTGGCGTTCGATGCGCGACCCCGCGCGACGGAGCGGTCGTCGCTACGCCGAGCGCCGCGACGACCTCCCGGCCGATGTCCTCGGCGACGGTCAACGCGTCGCTCGCGGGTGCATCGTACGTCTTCGCCCACAGCGCTCGACCATCCGCGGCCCGCAGCAGTTGCGCGCTGATGTGCATGCGGCCGTCGGCATGCCGAATCGTCCCGCGCAGCACTGAAGACGTTCCCAGCCGTGAGGCGATGACGCGAATGTCGGCGGTGTCCTTCGACGCGATCAACAGGGCGACCGGATTCGCGACGCGAAGTTGTGGTACACTGGCGAGCCGCAGCATCACTTCGCTCGTCATGCCCTCGGTGAGATACGCGTGCGAGCCTACGGCGCCCACTGATGTGAACGGGACGAAAGCAATCGATCCCGCGTGGCTTGCGGGCGGTGCGATTGGGGACGCTGGCGGGGCGGCGGTCTGCTGCGGATCGCGTTCACGGCGCGCGGCGAGCGTGGCAATCGCGCCCACCGACAGCAGGACAACCGCGAGAGCCATGCGGCTCCGGCTGCGGCGCGCGACGAACCATCCGGTTCTCGCAGCGTGCGGCGCGCGCAGCGCGAGCAGAAGCTCATCCGCGCTGGCGTATCGTTGCGCAGGATCCTTGTCCAGGCAGCGCGCGACCACCTCGGCGATCGCTGGCGGAACGTCCGGTCTCGCCGAGCAGACCGGCATCGGCGAGTCGTACCGCACGGCGTGCACGTGCGGTGTGCCGCCGCTTGCTCGAAATGGGCGGTCGCCCGTGAGCATCTCGTACAGCACCACGCCGAGCGACCAGAGATCCATTCGGGTGTCCACGACCGCTCCGCGTGTCTGCTCCGGACTCACGTAGGCCGCGGTGCCAACGACGGCGCCGCTGCGGGTGAGAGTCTCTCCCGCGAACTTCGCGATCCTGAAGTCCACGATGCACGCGCCCCGCTCGGTCAGCAGGATGTTCTCGGGCTTGATGTCGCGATGGATGATGCCCCTCGCGTGCGCCGCAACGAGCCCCTCGGCGATTTCGGTCGCGATGCAGACCGCCAGTTCGATGGGGAGCGGGCCCGCGGCGATGCGTTCGCGGAGCGTCGTCCCACCGTGATACGCCATCGCGATGAACAGCCGCTCGTCATCCGCTCGGCCGATCTCGTACAGGGTCACGATGCGAGGGTGGTCCAACGCGGACGCCGTCCGCGCTTCCTGCTCGAAGCGACGCGTGGCCACGCTGTCGCTGCTGAGCCGAGACGACAGGAGCTTCACGGCGACCTCACGACCCAGCTGCGGATCGCGGGCCAGGTAGACGACACCCGTCGCGCCGCGCCCGAGCCGACGGATCACCTGGTAGCGCCCGATGGTCCGAGGCTCGCTGGCGTCCTCATCGGAATCCAGCAGCCGCGCGGCACGCCCGAGGTCGAGGGACTGGAGGAACGTGTCGTCCGAGTCGCTCGCGGTCAGCGCGTCGTGGTGAGCGAGGAGCCGCCGCACGTCCGCGCGCACTGCATCGTCGGCACAGTCAGCGGTCAGGCGTGCGTCACGCTCCTCGGGCGGGGTGTCGAGCGCCGCAGCGAAGAATTGCTCGACCAGCGGCCAGCGCTCGTCGTCGCCTGTGGCACCGTTCCGTGCCGGCGCGATCACACGGACGCGCCCCGCAGCGCGTCGTACAGCCAGGCTCGCGCGAGCGCCCAGTCCGACTTGACGGTGCGAGGCGAGATACCGAGTGCCTCGGCCGTGTCCTCGACACTCATGCCGCCGAAGAAACGGCACTCCACCACGCGAGCGGAACGCGGATTCTTGCGCTCGAGCTTCTGGATCGCGACGTCGAGATCGAGCAACTGGTGGGCATAGGCGTCCACCGCGCCGACGTGCTCGTCCAGGCTCAACGCGACCACGCCCGATCCCCGCTTGGCCGTATTTCGCCGCCGGGCCGCATCCACGAGCACATGGCGCATCGCAATGGAGGCGGCGGCGTAGAAATACGCGCGCCCTCGGCTCGTCACTCGAGCATCACCCACCAGGCGCAGATACGCCTCGTGCACGAGTTCCGTGGTCTGCAACGTGTATCGCTCGTTCTGGCGAGACAGCTGCCGCCGGGCCATGGCGCGCAACTCTTCGAAGATGGCCGGCACGAGCTCGTCGAGGTCGCCAAGATTTGCGGTCGGCTCGTGCGACGTCAGCGCATCCGCCCATGCTGCCGAGTCTCGGGGTGGCGCTGGCGATGGTGGTGTCTCGATCCGGGCATGTCGCACGAGCAGTCCACCGCAGCCAGGGAGGCCAAATAGTGAGTGCGCCGGTAGCACGGCGCAAGCGCGACGCCGCCGGAATCGCTGGCGCCGAATGACGCCGCTCGACTACACTCCCGCATGGCAACTCCCAAACGCGGCACGCCGCGCACGAGCGGTCGGTCGGGCAAGGCCAAGGACAGTCCGACGAAGGCGAAGAAGGCGTCAGGTGCGGATCACGCGCCGATGCCTGCGAAGGCCGCCAAGGTTCGTTCGCCGCGCACCCCAAGTGGGAAACGCGGCAACCCCGAGCAACTCGCCGCTGCACAGGCGGAGGCGCAGGAAGGACTTCGCGAGCGCACCGAGGCGGGACACCGCGCCGCGGGGCGCACGCCCCCCTCGCAGAAGTCCAACAAGCGGCAGGCCGGCGCGACGCGGAAGGTGGACGACGACATCCGCGACTTCATCGGCCCGGTCACGGAAGACGAGATGCTGCTCCAGGCGCCCGACAAGGGCACGGGGCTGCAGACGCTGGACTTCCGCCGCACGGATACCTGGCGCGTCATGCGCATCATGGGCGAGTTCATCGAGGGCTTCGACAACCTCGCTGCGGTGGAGCGCGGCGTGTCGATCTTCGGCTCCGCACGCACGGCGCCCGACGATCCCCAGTATCTCGCCGCGCAGGAGACCGCACGTCTCCTGGCGATGGCCGGCTTCTCGATCATCACCGGCGCTGGCCCGGGCATCATGGAAGCCGCGAACAAGGGCGCCAAGGAAGGCGGCGGCAAGTCCGTCGGGTGCAACATCGAGTTGCCGTTCGAGCAGGGCGCCAATCCCTATGTCGACACGCTGGTCAACTTCCGGTATTTCTTCGTGCGCAAGACGATGTTCATCAAGTACTCCAGCGCCTTCATCATCTTCCCGGGCGGGTTCGGGACGCTGGACGAGCTGTTCGAGGCGGTGACGCTCATCCAGACGGGCAAGATCTACCAGTTCCCGGTGATCCTGTTCGGCCGCCACTACTGGGCGGGGTTGCTGCGCTGGCTCCAGTCGCGCGTGCTGGCGGAAAAGAAGATCTCCCCGGGCGACATCGACCTCATGCTGCTCACCGACGATCCGGCGGAGGCAGCGCACGCCGTCATCGAGGCGTACAACGCGGCGAACCGGAACCTGTCATCCTGAGCGCAGCGAAGGATCTGCACCTTGTCATCCTGAGCGGAGCGAAGGATCTGCACCTGCTGTTACGCAGGTGCCGCTCCATCAGGCTTCCGACAGCAGCTGGTACAGCAGGTCGTCCTCGACCCGATAGAGCAGCGGCGCGATGGCGATGCGTGGATAGATCTCGCGCAGCCGCTCGGCCTCGCGGAGCACGAACTCCACCTCGTCGCGCATGCCGAACTTTGGCGCGGAGTCCTCGAAGTGGCGGATGGCCCGCGCCTCGTCCCAACCGGCGGCGTCGGTGAGGCCGCTGATGAATTGTTGGCGGCGCTCGTCCAGCCTCGCCATGCCGCAGTCCGTGTGCGCGATGAGCACGATCGTCCGCACGCCGCCCACCGCGATTGCATAGGAGATGCGGAACTCGTTGTCCCGCATGTTCGCGCCCGCGGTGCGCAGCACGAACGCAAAGTCGTTCGGGATGCGCAGCGACTTGCGGCTGTCCATGCACATGCCGATGAGCACTTGCGGCGCCGCCCACGACGCGATGGCCCGCCCGAGGTTGTGATACTCGAGCAACAGCCCCACCGGGGTGTCGCGGTACTCGGCGAGGATGTCGTCGAGGTAGTTGACCGGAATGATCTCCGCCATCGTCTCCGTCATTCGGTTGGTCCGTGGGCGAGCCCGTCATGCCGACCCGCGTACCGGGAACAGTAACCTCGGCGCGAGTATGCTTTCATGCGACACGCATCGACAACGCGCCCAATCACTGCATCCACGGATGCAGCACTTGCAGTATCCGCGTCCATCCGCCCGGATCCGCCCAGATGTATGTGCCACCGTTGCCACTCTCCCGAATGAGCGGCAGACACGGCGCGACGCTGCGCGACGTGAGTCGGGTTCCCAAGCCGCCGGATCGCTGGCGCCATCGCCACTCGCCCGACTACAATCCGCATCACAACCTTCACCACCCAGCCGTACATGGCGAGCAAGAAGAGCACGGGCAAAAAGGCCGCGAGCAAGAGGGCGGCGGCGGGAAAGAAGACCGCGGACGTCGAACGCGAGCGCGGGGGGTTCAAGGCGTCGCGTCACGCCGGTGGAAAGGCGAAGGCGTCGGCGGCCGGCAACAAAAGCGAGCAGAAGCGCGCCGCTGAGCATCGCGAGCGCGCGGGTGCGCAGCATACGGCGCACGAGACGTCGCGCTTCCTGCAGGGCGGCCGCATTGCCCCGCGGCGCATCGACGGCACCGAGACCGCCGCGGACCTGATCGATGGCACCTTCCTCGCCTACAACGGCGCGCGGCTCCGTGAAGCGTGCCAGCTCTACACCACGAAAATGCTCGAGACGGACGTCACCGTCGGGATGACGCTCACCGGCGCGCTCACCCCCGCCGGACTCGGCATGGCGGCGCTCATTCCACTCATCGAGTCGGGGTTCGTGGACTGGATCATCTCCACCGGCGCGAATCTCTATCACGACGCGCACTTCGGTCTTGGCTTGTCCATGCACCGTGGCAATCCAACCGCAAGTGACACCGTGCTGCGCGAGGAAGGGATCGTGCGCATCTACGACATCTTCTTCGACTACGACGTGCTCCTCAGCACGGATGCGTTCTTCCGCAAGATCATCCAGGGACCGGAGTTCCAGCGCGCCATGAGCAGCGCGGAATTCCACGCGCTCTGTGGCAAGTACATCCGCGAGCGGGAGAAGGCGCTTGGCATCGGTAACAAGTCGCTGCTCGGCGTCGCGTACGAATGCGGTGTGCCGATTTACACGTCGTCACCCGGTGATTCCTCCATCGGCATGAACGTCGCCGCGCTCGCGCTCGAGGGAAACAAGTGCGTCATCGATCCCAACGCGGACGTCAATGAAACCGCGTCCATCGTGCTGGCGGCCAAGCGGAGCGGCGGCAAGAGCGCAGTGTTCATCTGCGGTGGCGGGAGTCCCAAGAACTTCGTGCTCCAGACCGAGCCGCAGATCCAGGAAGTGCTCGGCATCGACGAGAAGGGACACGACTACTTCCTCCAGGTCACTGACGCACGCCCCGACACTGGCGGGCTCTCCGGCGCAACACCGGCCGAGGCGGTCAGTTGGGGCAAGATCGATCCTGACCGCTTGCCGGACGCGGTGGTCTGTTACCTCGACAATACCGTCGCGTTGCCGCTGATCACCGCATACGCCCACGCGCGGCACAAGCCTCGCACGCTCAAGCGCCTTCTCGACAGGCGCGAGGCCAGCATGCAGGCGCTGCGAGACGAGTTCGCCAAGGCAAGTGGAGCCCCACACGAGCCCGCCGACACCGACGCAAAACTCCCCATGCACCGTTGACGGAGGTACGACCAGATGACGATCGCAGAGCAACTGCTGGCCGAATGGGACATCGAGATGGCGACCACGCGCACCGTGCTGGAGCGCGTTCCCGATGAGCGTGGAGCGTGGAAGCCGCACGAGAAGTCGTTCCCCATGGCGCACCTCGCGCAACTCGTCGCGATGATGCCCTCCTGGGTCACCGTCGTGCTCGAGCAGACGGAGTTCGACATCGCGCCCACGGACGGTCCGAAGGGCAGCTACACCATCGAGAAGACGGAAAAACTGCTCGCGGACTTCGACAAGAATGCCGCTGTCGGACGTGCCTGCATTGCCAGGACGCCCGACGAAGCCTTCGATGTGATGTGGACCCTCAAGGCCGCCGGCGAGGCGCAGTCGACACTGCCGCGCCTGGTGGCCCTGCGCACCACGGTCACCAACCACCTCGTGCATCATCGCGCACAACTGGGCCTCTACCTGCGCCTGGTGGACGAGAAGGTGCCGAGCATGTACGGGCCCTCGGCGGACACGAAGGGAAAGCCCAGCTGACGGAGCGCGACGTTGCCGTTGCTTTGCCTTCAAACTGGAGACTGGCGACCGGCGACTGAGTCCGGCAGCCCAGCTTTCAACTCACGGCAAGTCATTGTGTGTGTTCGCCGAGTACGGCTGTGACGAGCGCTAGCTTCGAGTACTCGCCGGCGCTCGCCACACCGATGAGTGCTTCCGCCCCGAGCACACGACGCCGGATCTCTCGCTCGCTCACGCCCTGCGCCGCCAGCGACACGATCAGCCCGATCGTCTCCTCCAGCCACGCGATCTTCGCACGCAGCAGCTCGACGGGATTCTTCACCGCGCCGCGATGCCCGTCGAGCAGGATGCGCGGCTCCAGCGCGACCATCGCGCGCAAGCTGCCGAGCAACGCGGTTGGCGACTCGTGCTCATGCGCGACGCGCACCTTCACGCCCAGAAACGCGTCGCCACTCGCCACGATGCCGCGCTCGGCGTCCCAGACGATGAGGTGGTCGTCAGAGTGGCCCGGCGTGTGGATGACGCGGAGCGGCGCGGGATCGAACGGGATGATCGGCGTCGTCAGCGGGTCCGTCTGGCCCCACACCAGCGCCCGGTAAGCGCGGATCGGTGGACGCGCGCGCAGCGTCGCCTCGCACTGCGCGTGCATGTGGAGCGGCAGCGACATGGCGGCGAGTGCCGGGACGTTCCCCGCGTGGTCCTCGTGCCAGTGCGTTACCACCGCCCCGCGCGGCCATGAGGTGCGCAGCGCATCCAGCAGGTCGGCGCGTGCGCCAGGAAACCCCGTGTCGATCAGCACCCCACCAAGCAGGAAGACATTCACGTCGTACCCGACGGCGCGTCCCTGCCAGCTGCTGAGCTTCATCTGGAGGACGTCAGGCTCCACCAGCGTCGCGGTGATGGTCACGTGCGCCGGCGCTGATTTGCCCTCGGACCGTGCGCACGGTAAGATGAAACCATGCGGCGCCCGACTCCACGTCGGGCGTCAACTTTTTTTTGTGTCCCGCAGGGCGGCATCACCATGATCGAAGCACTCAAGCAAAAGCTCGGAGACGAGGTCGAGAAGCTCCAGTTCGAGTTGAACGTTACGCTGCCCGGTGAAATCCGGCGCGCCGTCGAGATGGGCGACCTCAAGGAGAACAGCGAATACAAGGCCGCGCTCGAGCGGCAACAGTTCGTGCGCGCGCGGCTGAATCAGTTGCGCGAGCGCCTGAGCAAGCTCTCCTCCATCGACATCACGCAGATCCCCCACGATTCCGTCGGCCTCGGCTCGCGTGTGCAGGTCAAGGACGAGAAGACCGGCCTGAAAGAGACGTACACGCTCGTGTTCGGCGATGCCATCGAGTACGAGGACGGACAGGTGACGATGTCCTCGCCCATCGGCCGCTCGCTGCTTGGGAAGACCGTCGGCGACGTCGCCTTGCTGAAGCTGCCCACGCTCCTGCGCAAGCTGAAGGTCGAGAACATCCGGACCATCCACGAGCTGAAGGAAGACGAGATCTAGTGTCATCCTGAGCGCAGCGAAGGATCTGCACCTGCTGTTCCGCTGTCCTGAGCGCAGCGCCTGCCCTGAGCGTAGTCGAAGGGAAGGATCTGCACCTGCCGTTGCGCGTCAGCCGCCGAACATCGCCCGCACCTCCTCGTCGTAGTCGGCAACAGCCCGCGCGGTCTCCGCATCACTCCACCCGATCCACTCCGCCACACGCGCGGCGACGCCACGCGCCGCGCCCCGCCCGTGGTCCGTCGTCTCGAACGCCACTGGCGTTCGCCTGATCAACAGGTCGCCGAGCGTGCGCGCATGCTCGTGCGACACCGCGTGCCGCAACTCCGCGAGCACATACGGCCGGTCGGGCGCGACACGTCCGCGAAGCGCAGGCTCGTGCTCCACGAGCGCCCACACCCGGCTCCACGCCGACCCGTACGCATGCACGAGACGCTCGGCAATCGTCCCGTCGCCCGTCACCCGCGTCGCGTCCGCGATCGCGCGCGCCACATCGGCAATGTCTCCACCCGCAAGCGGAGCATGCGCCGTGCGGCACTCCGTGCGCGCCACGCCGAGTAGCCGCTGCACGACGTCGACCACGTCACACGACATCGAGCGATACGTCGTGAGCTTGCCGCCCGTCACGCGCACCAGTCCTGGCGACGTCTCGCCAATGGCGTGCTCGCGCGAGATGGTGCCCGGACTCGACGTGCTCTCCGACTGCACAACGAGCGGCCGAAGTCCGGCCCACGCGCTCACGACATCCGTCTCGGTGAGCTCCGCCTCGGGGAAGTAGTGGTTCGCGGCGGCGAGGAGATAGCGCACGTCCGCCGGACACGCACGCACAGCGTCCGGCGCGACATCGTCGAACGTGTCGGTCGTGCCGATGATCGTGAATGCACCCGAAGGCAGCACGAACATGACGCGCCCGTCCTGCGGCGCGATGAGCGTGAGTGCGGAGACGTTGCCGACGCGAGAGCGCGGCACGCACACGTGCACGCCCTTGCTCCCACGCACGCCGGCGGACGACGACGCACGCGCCAGCCCCTCCACGCGATCGCTCCAGGGGCCCGTCGCGTTCACGACCACACGCGCTCGCACGTCGCAGGACACACCATGCTCATCCACCACGCGCGCGCCGGCGATCCGCTCGCCATCACGCAGCAGCTCGGTCACGCGCGCGTGGTTCGCGACCACCGCGCCCGCTGCTTCCGCGGAGAGGATGGTGCTGAGCGTGAGTCGCGCGTCATCCGTCGCCGCGTCCCAGTACCGCGCGCCTCCCGTCAGCGCCGTCGAGCGCAGCCTGGGCTCCATGGTCTCGGCGCCGCGCGTGGAGAGACGCTGGTGTCGCGCCACGTTGCGGAAGAGCGACAGCGCATCGTACAGCGTCAACCCGATCGCCAGCTTCCAGCGCGGCACGCGCGCGCCCCGATAGACCGGCCAGAGGAAGGAGAGCGGACGCACGAGATGCGGCGCGATCCGCAGCAGCGTGCGTCGCTCGCGGCTGGATTCGAACACCAGCCGGATCTGGCCATGCTCAAGGTAGCGCACGCCGCCATGCACGAGTCGCGACGACCGGCTCGACGTCCCGCTCGCGAAGTCGTTCTGCTCCCCGCGCGCCACGCGCAAACCGCGCATCGCCGCGTCGCGCGCGACGCCGGCGCCCGTGATGCCTCCGCCCACCACCAGCAGGTCGAACGTCTCGCCGGCCAGTGCGTCGAACAGCGCGGTGCGTCTCGATCTCGTCACGGCGATGGGTTGGATGGCGAGAAGGGTGCGGCCACTGCCAATTTAACCGGCGCATGCCCGGACCACCCTACCACCAAACGAGCCAACGTGGAACGCCGCGACTTTCTCGCCGACCTCGCTCGCTATGCCGCATTCAGTGCGGTCGTCCCCAACGTCTGGCGCGTCACCGCGCGCCCTCGGCTCGCCGACGACCCGTTTACACTCGGCGTTGCGTCGGGTGATCCCACGTCCAGCGGCGGCGTGCTCTGGACCCGGCTTGCCCCGCGTCCCTTCGAGCCCGACGGCGGCATGGACGGACAGCGCGTTGTTGTGACGTGGGAGGTCGCCGACGACGAGGGCTTCGCGCGCATCGTGAAGACGGGCCGCGCCACCGCGGCGCCGGAGCTCGGGCACTCCATTCACGTCGACGTGGATGGACTCGCGCCGCATCGCTGGTATTTCTACCGCTTTTCCGCCGCTGGCGCGACGAGCAAGGTCGGACGCTTTCGCACGACGCCGGCCGCGGGAGTGGTGACGCCGCTGCGGTTTGCCGTCGCGTCGTGCCAGCACTACGAGCAAGGCCTGTTCACGGCGTACGAGCACATGGCCCGCGAGGAGATCGACCTCGTGACGCATCTCGGCGACTACATCTACGAGTACGGCGCCGTCGCGGGACGCGTGCGCTCGCACAACGGGCTCGAGATTCACACCGTGGATGACTACCGGCGCCGCTATGCGCTCTACAAGGCGGACCCTGCGCTCCAGGCGGCGCACGCGCGATGCCCGTGGATCGTCACGTGGGACGATCACGAGGTGGACAACAACTACGCCGGCTCCATCGGCGAGAATCGCATGGAGTCCGAGGAGCAGGTGGGCGCACGGCGCGCGAGCGGCTATCAGGCGTGGTGGGAGAACCAGCCGGTGCGCGTGCCGCGCGTGAAGTCGTGGAGCAACCTTGGTATCACGCGCACCGCAAGCTGGGGTGCGCTCGCGAAGTTCTGGGTTCTCGATTGCCGCCAGTATCGCAGCGACCAGGCGTGCGACGACGGCAGTCGCGTTACGCCCTGCGGAGACTGGGCTGACCGGTCCCGCACAATGCTCGGCGCCCCGCAGGAACGCTGGCTCGACACGGGATTGGGCGCGGCCACCGAGCGGTGGCAGGTGATGGCCAATTCCGTCATGGTCGCGCCATACGACAACATGGAGGGCACCGAGCAGCGCGTCTCGATGGACCAGTGGAGCGGCTACCCCGCCGCGCGCGATCGCCTGCTCACGTCCATCGCGCGGCGCGCGCCCAATCGCACCGTCGTTCTCACGGGCGACATCCACACCAACTGGGTGAACGAGCTCCGCACCAATTTCCAGCGGCCGGAACAACCGCCCATCGCCGCCGAGTTCGTTGGGACGAGCATCAGCTCGGGCGGCGACGGCTCCGAGACGACCGCACTCGCGACCTCAGCCGCACGTTCCGAGAACCCGCACATCAAGTGGCAACAGAATAGGCGCGGATACATCAGCTGCGCGGTGGACGCGGACACATGGACTGCCGAGTTCAGGACGGTCGCGTACGTGTCGCGCCCGGGCGCTCCAGTGGACACGCCGACGCGTTGGCGCGTGACGCGCGGGCGTCCCGGAATCGAGAAGCTATAAGCGGGGACCGCTCGAGGGGCGTGCTCGAGGGGCGTGCTCGAGGGGCGTGCTCGAGGGGCGTGCTCGAGGGCGTGCTCGAGGGGCGTGCTCCGAATCGCGAGCTTGCCCTGCCCGTCAGCCCGCCGTCAGAGCCCCGCCGTCAGAGCCCCGCCGTCAGAGCCCGTCGTCAGAGCCGTCGTCAGAGCCCGTCGTCAGAGCCCGTCGTCAGAGCCCGTCGTCAGCCCCCGTCGTCAGAGCACGTCGTCAGAGCACGTCGTCAGAGCACGTCGTCAGAGCACGTCGTCAGAGCACGCCGTTCAGAGCACGCCGTTCAGAGCACGCCGTCAGAGCACGTCGTTCGCCGTTCGCTGCTCGCCGAGTAGGTTCCCGGTATGCCAACATTCGGCTCTCCCGGACGCCGCGTCGCCATTGTCGCCGGCCTTCGCACTCCATTTGCCCGAAGCGGCACCAGCCTCAAGTCGCTCTCCGCCATCGAGCTCGGCAAGCGATGCGTGGCGGAGCTGATTCAGCGCAGCGAGATCGACGCCAGTCTCGTGGAGGCCATCGTCTACGGTACCGTCGTGCCGTCGGTGCTCGCGCCGAACATCGCGCGCGAAGTCTCGCTGCTGCCGCTGCTGCCGCGCGGCGTTCAATCCTACACCGTCAGCCGCGCGTGCGCCTCGGCCAACCAGGCCATTACCGACGCCGCTGACCAGATCGCGCTCGGCCACGCGGACGTCATCATCGCCGGTGGAGCGGAGTCGTTGTCCAACGTTCCCATCCTGCATTCGCGCGGCATGAGCGACGCACTCGTCGCCGCGTCAAAGGCGAAGAGCTTCGGCGGACGCGTGCGCGCGCTCGCCGCGGTGCGTCCGCGCGACCTCGTGCCCATCACACCCGCCATCGCTGAGCCGTCCACTGGCGAATCCATGGGCGAGTCGGCAGAGAAGATGGCCAAGATCAACGGCATCTCGCGCGAGGAGCAGGACCAGTTCGCGCTGCGCTCGCACCGCCTGGCCGCAGCCGGCACGGTCGACGGCCGGCTCACCGCCGAGATCGCACCGGTGTTCGTGCCGCCGTCATTCGATCCGATTTCGAGCGACAATGGAGTGAGGCCCGATAGCACAATTGCCGCGTTGAGTGCGCTGCGACCCGTGTTCGATCGCAGGTACGGATCGGTGACGGCTGGTAACGCGTCGCCGCTCACGGACGGCGCGAGCGCAGTGCTCCTCATGAGCGAGGAGCGCGCGAAGTCACTTGGCTTCGAGCCCATGGCGTACATACGGAGCTACAGCTACGCGGCGCTCGATCTGGGGGAGCAGCTCCTGATGGGACCCGTGCTCGCCGCACCGGTGGCACTCAAGCGCGCTGGTCTGCTGCTTGGCGATATCGACCTCATCGAGATGCACGAAGCGTTCGCCGCGCAGGTGCTCTGCAACCTGAAGGGATTCGTCTCGAAGGAATGGGCCGAGCGCGCAGGCGTCGGCCGGCCCTTGGGTGAGGTCGATCGCGCGAAGCTCAACGTCATGGGCGGCTCCATCTCCATCGGGCACCCGTTTGGCGCCACGGGCGGACGGATTCTCACGACGCTCTGCAACGAGCTCGCACGACGCGGTGAACAGTTCGGGCTCATGACCGTGTGCGCGGCGGGCGGGATGGGTCATGCCATGGTCGTGGAGCGGGACTGATGACGGCACTCACTTTCGAGAACGTCGACGGCATCGCCGTTGTCACCATCGACCTGCCAGGCGAGCCGGTCAACAAGGTGACGGCGGGACTGCGCGCCGAGTTCGCCGCGCTGTTCGGCCGGCTCGAGGCAGACGGCAAGGTGAAGGCAGTCGTGCTGGCGAGTGCAAAGAAGGACACCTGGCTCGCTGGCGCCGACATCGACGAGTTTCTCACCATGCAGAGCGCCGCCGACGCCGAGGCGCTGAGCCGCGGCGGGCAGGCGTTGCTGTCGCGTCTCGAGGCGCTCCGCATTCCCGTCGTGGCCGCCATCCATGGCGCCTGCCTGGGCGGTGGGCTCGAGACGGCGTTGGCGTGTCGCTATCGCATCGCCTCCGACCATCCGAAGACCATCCTCGCGCTGCCCGAAGTGCAGCTCGGCCTCATTCCGGGCGCAGGCGGCACGCAGCGGCTGCCGCGGCTGGTCGGGCTCGCACGTGCGCTCGACCTCATCCTCACGAGCCGCAACGTCCGCGCGAAGAAGGCGTGGCAGATGGGTCTCGTCGATGAGCTGGTCCATCCGGCGGTCCTGATGGACGTCGCCATGGATCGCGCACGGCAGCTCGCTGACGGCTCGCTCACCATCTCGCGAGCGCCCAAGGGGCTTGGCGCGGCCGGTACGCTGCTCGAGGGGAATCCGATCGGCCGGTCGATTGTCTTCCGCAAGGCCCGCGAGGGCGTGTTGGCGAAGACGCACGGCCACTATCCGGCGCCCATCGCCGCGCTGGGAGCCGTGCAGGCGGGCTACGAGAAGGGTGTCGAAGCCGGCTATCGGGAGGAGGCGCGGTGCTTCGGCGACCTCACGGTCTCCGAGGTCTCGAAGCAGTTGGTATTTCTCTTCTTTGCCACCACGGCACTGAAGAAGGATGCCGGCGTCACGCCGCCAGCGCCCGACCCGATCCCTGTCGTGACGCTTGGCATCATCGGCGCGGGGTTCATGGGCGCGGGCATCGCGTCCGTGGCGGTGCAGCAGGGCACGCCGGTGCGACTCAAGGACACCGATGTCCCGCGTGTCTCGCTGGGCCTGTCCGCGGTGAGCGAGGTGTTGAGGGAACGACTCAAGAAGAAGCAGATCACCAGGCTTCAGTACGACGACCAGATGCTGCTCGCCGGCGGCACGACCGACTACGCGGGGTTCGGTCGAGCGAATCTCGTCATCGAGGCCGTGTTCGAGGACCTGGCGCTCAAGCACCGCGTGCTGCGTGACGTGGAGCCGATCCTCGAGCCTGCCGCGGTGTACGCATCCAATACCAGCACCATCCCCATCGCGCGAATTGCGGCGGCGAGCCAACGGCCCAATCGGGTATTGGGAATGCACTTCTTCTCGCCGGTGCACCGGATGCCGCTGCTGGAGGTCATCGTGACGCCCGCCACGGACGCCGATGCCACGGTCACCGCGGTTGCGTACGGCAAGCGCCTCGGGAAGACGGTGATCGTCGTCAACGACGCACCCGGCTTCTTCACCACGCGGGCGCTGTCAGCTTATATGAACGAGGCGGGACGGTTGCTCGACGAGGGCGCGAGCATCGACGCCGTGGACGCGGCCCTCACGGCCTTCGGGTTTGCGGTGGGGCCCATCACGTTGCTGGATGAGGTGGGTATCGACGTCGGCGGGAAGGTCGGGCAGGTGCTTCTCGAGGCGTTCGGGGCGCGCATGATGCCCAGCGACTCCCTGCGTCAGGTCGTGGAGTCGGGCCGCACGGGCCGAAAGGGAAAGCACGGCTTCTATCTCTACGACGGCGCCGGAAAGAAGGGCGCGGTGGATCCTTCGGTCTATCAACTGCTGCCGCACGGAACGAAGCGCACGAACGTCGACGCCACGGAGATCACGCAACGATGCGTGCTCGCCATGGTGAACGAGTCAGCGCGATGCCTGGAGGAGGGTGTGCTGCGTTCGGCGCGGGACGGTGACGTCGGGGCTGTATTCGGCATCGGGTTTCCGCCCTTTCGCGGTGGGCCTTTCCGTTACGTGGACAGCGTGAGCGCAGTCGCAGTGGTAGAGCAGTTGGAGCAGCTGAACGGGCGGTTCCCGGGGCGGTTCGAGCCGTCGGGTTTGCTGGTGCAGCAGGCCAGAAGTCGCCGGCGGTTCTATCCTGCGAACGGAGCGCCGTTGCCGTAACTTTCAGCAGCGAGCATGGCGGACGGAAATTCCTTGATAACGGGCGCCGCCCACGGCGCTCACTGTGACGGTGGGAGTCGACCTTGGGTCCAGACGGTATGGAGAGCTCTGATGCGGAGCTCGTCACGCGGGTGTTGCACGGCGATGTGAATTCGTACGGAGCGCTCGTCTCCCGATACAGAGACCGGTACGCTCGTTACGCGGTGCACATGCTGGGCAATCGGGAGGATGCGGAAGAGGCGTTGCAGGATGCCTTCACGCGTGCCTACCGGTCGCTGTCGCGATGCGAAGAGCCTGAGCGTTTCGGTGCATGGCTGTTTCGCATCCTGGTCAACCGATGCCGGACGAGCGGGGCACGGCGCGTGCGTCGAGGACAGACGTTCGTGCACGATGAGGGCGCGCTACTCAATGCCTCGGAGGAGCATCCCGCCGAGCAGACGATGTGGCGTGAGGAGATCGAGCGGGCGGTCGGCGAGCTCAGCCCGGATCAGCGGGAGGCGTTCCTCCTGAAGTATGTAGAAGAGTTGGGGTACGACGAGATGTCGGAGATCACCGGAGTTGGGGTCTCGGCACTCAAGATGCGCGTCATGCGCGCGTGTGATCGGTTGCGGATTCTGCTGAAAGAGGTTCACAGTGGCTGAGTGGGGTCGTACGACGCTCGAGATGATCGTCGAGGAACTGAGGCAGCCCGTCCGGCTCGATGAGTCGTTCGAGCGCCGTGTCATGGTGAGCGTGCGCCGGCTGTACGCCGAGCGGCGTCCGCGTCGCGGGCGCGGCTGGCTGGCGGTGGCGTCGAGCATCGCGCATCGGCCGGCGTGGGCTGCGGCATTGGCGGCAGGCATCGTGGCCATCGCGACCGCGGGTGTGTTCAGCACACGCACGCCGGCTGCCGTCGCCGCGTCGGCCAACGTCGAGCCGGTGAACTTCGTACTTACCAGACCGGCCGCGCGCAGCGTGTCCGTAGTGGGCGACTTCAATAACTGGGGTTTGGGAAATAAGGCACTCGTGGCGACAAATCACGGCGGTGTGTGGAGCGTCACAGCGACGCTACCCGCTGGACTCCACCGTTATGCATTCCTGGTAGACGGCGAACAGTGGGTCGCCGATCCAACCAAACCGCTGTCGTCGGGTGACGACTTCGGGAGGCCAAGCAGCGCGCTGGTCGTGGAGGACAGCACCAAGTGAGCAATCGGAAGACTTGCAGTTTCGTACTGTTGGTGGCGCTTGCCGGCACGTCCTTTGTACCCGCCCAGGCGCAGGATCCCCGCGCCACGCCCCGGCTCGATGCACCGAGCCAGAAGGCGTTGACCGCCGTCATCGATTCGGCAAAGGCGAGGGGCCTTCCTACGGCGCCTCTCTACGAGAAGATCGACGAGGGGCAGGCAAAGGGAGCCGACGGCCCTCTTATCGTGACGGTCGTCCGGCGGCTCGCGGCGGACATGGCAAATGCACAGCTCGCCTTGGGCGCGGCAGCCACCACGGATGAGCTCAAGGCCGCAGCGTCCGCGATGCATGCCGGTGTTCCCGCGGTGGAACTGGGCAAGCTGAAGAAGCAGAGCGGCCTGCGCCGGTCACTCACGCTCCCCTTCACCGTCCTTGCGGACATCGTTTCGCGCGGCGTACCCGTGGGCGCCGCCGCCAATGCGGTTCGCTCGCTGGTTGGCGCCGGCGCGAAGGACAAGGATATCAGCGAATTCCAGCGCGACGTGAAGGACGACATCCAGCAGGGCGCCCCTCCCGCCGCGGCAGCCGAGGCGCGGGCAAAGAGCGGCGCGAAGCCGGACAAGCCCGAAAAGCCGGAGATGGATCAGAGCTGACAGCGGTGATGCAGTTATGGAAGGCGGGTCGGCGCTGAGCGTCGGCCCGTTTTCTATTCGCTTCATTCGCCCGTTCGAGGCTCGTGTTCGGGAGAGAGGGCGCGCGATTCTGGAAAGACCAAATGCGCGGAACAGGGGCCGAATGACGCCGAAACAGCGTCACTCGTTTGATGAAATCACCCGGTGAAACTTGGGCTCTTCGCCAAAATGCAGGATCAGGCCTACTTCAAGGCGAGTGGAGGTGAGGTAGCTCAGGAGCTGCCGAAAAGTGGCCTGCGCAAGTTTGAGCGTGGATTTGTTCTCGACCACGACGCAGTCCTCGACCAACATGTCGATGCGTTGGCCAGCAATCGCGCGACCACGCAGGTACACCGGAACCATGACTTCACGCGCGACCTTGAGGCCCCGTTCCCGCAGCAGCTGTTGCATGCCTGCGGAGTAGACGCTCTCGAGGAAGCCGTATCCAAGCTCGCGGTGCAGCTCGAAGAACGCCCCGATGATGGCGCGCGTGATGTGCTCATGAAGAGTCCCTCCTCGCGCCCAGGCATGAAGCAACTATGTACTCGAACGTGACAGCGACCCTCACCATTCAAGCGCAGTAAGTGCCGTTTCTGTTCTTTCGGCGTGTTTCAGCCTCCGATCAGCGCCCTTGGCAGTACCAGAAAGCACGCCCCATCCACACGAGATGCCCGCATGGCAAATCGTACGCAGCCGGTGCCCTAGCAACATCAACCAGCCGCCGCGTACACTAAGCGTCTCTCGCCACACGCTTCTTGAGGATCCCGTGACCATTTCGCGA
>JANOIJ010000299.1:0-21079 GCA_031407575.1 Gemmatimonadaceae bacterium
GGACTCACGGCCGCCTTGCGAACGACCTGATACTGCCCCGCGCCCACGTCGGCGTCCAACGCAGAACGCACCGCCTGGCTGACAGCATCGGTCTGCTTCGCGCCCACCTGCTGACCTGCGAGTCGTGCTCGAATCACGTAGTCGCGGTCGGAGCCGAAGCGCTGAATCTCCGCGCCCGCGAGTCCGCCGCGATTCAGCGCCGAGCGGATCGCTGCGGTTCCGAGCGCCGCCTCGGTGCGCACGTGCATCATGGCGCCTCCCGTGAATTCTATGCTGTAGGTGACGCCGCGTGCGGCGATGTACAGCAAGCCCGGAAGGATGATCGCGACCGTCACCGCGTAGGCCCAACGGCGCATTCGGATGAAGTCGTAGCGCGCGTTCGCAAAGAGACGGCGGTTGAATCCCGCGAGCCGTGTCATTGTCGGGCGGCGAGTGAGCCACACAAGGAAGAACGTTCGCGTCACGAAGATGGCGGAGATCATCGACGCGCCGATTCCGATGAGCAGCGTGATCGCGAAGCCCTTCACGGATTCCGTGCCGACGAGGTACAGGATGAGCGCTGTGAGCGCGGTTGTGACATTCGAGTCAACGATCGCGCTCATTGCGTGCCGGAAGCCTTGGTTCAGCGCGGCGCGCACCGTCTTTCCGGAGTCGAGCTCCTCGCGTATTCGCTCGAAGATCAGGACATTCGCATCCACGGCCATGCCGATCGACAGCGCGAAACCGGCCAGGCCCGGCAGCGAGAGCGTGAAGCCAAGTGCCGCCAGGCCGCCGAGCGAGAACAGGATGTACGTGAACAGCGCGCCCACGGCGAGCAGTCCGGCCACGCCGTAGTACGCTCCCATCACGACCAGCACGAAGCCGACGGCGAGGATCGACGCACGCACGCCGTCGCGAATGGAATCCTGGCCGAGCGATGGACCGAGCGTGCGTTCTTCCACGACGTGCAGTGGAGCGGGGAGCGCACCGGCGCGCAGAACGAGTGCCAGGTCATTGGCCTCATCGAGCGACTTACCGCCCATCGATATTCGGCCGTTCGTGGCGATGCGCTCCTGGATGACGGAAGGTTGTCCCTGTACGCGGCCATCGAGAAGAATGGCAACGTGATTGCCGATGTTGCGTGCCGTCGCGTCGGCGAAGCGGCGTCCAGCCTCCCGAGTCAACTCGAACTGCACTTCGGTCGCGTTGGTCATGGGATCACGACCGGCGGTGGCCTTTCGCAGTTCCTCGCCGGTGATGATCGCGCGGGAGCTTACCGCGTACAGCGGACGATGCGAGTCGCCTCCGATCGTCTGGACGTGCCCGCCCCATCGGAGCTCGAGGCCGCGCGGCACGAGTCGCTGAACATCCGGCCGCGCGAGAAGGCTTTCGACGCGGGCCACGCGATCTTCACGGACGAACACTTCGCCGGGTACCTGCCCCGCCTCGAACAGAGACGACAGCGGATTCTCGGCGCTCGAGATGGGAGTTGGCGAAGAGCCGGACGAGTCCGTGAGAAGACCCGACCGTTCGTCGCGACCGCCGGTGGAGCCGGCCGCGGTGACGCCCGCTCGGCGCAGTGCGGCGTCCATCGCGGGCAGCGCCCGCCGAAACTCGTCGCGTGAGTCGCCGATGCGGAACTCCAGAAATGCAGTGCGCTGCACGATCGATTTCGCGCGCGCCGCGTCGTCGATGCCCGGAAGCTCGACGATCAGCCGGCAGTCGCCTTCCACCTGCACCACGGGATCGGACGTCCCGAACTCGTCGATGCGGGTACGTACTACGCGCTCGGCCCGGCGGATCGCGTCGGCACAGTTGGCCACGGCGCCTCGCGACTCGTCCAGTTCGAGTGCCATGTGGATTCCTCCGCGAAGATCGAGGCCGAGCTTGATGGGTACTCGGCGAACGATCGTGTCGCGCATGCGCCCGCTGGCTGGATCGAAGGTTCGCTCGGTGACGTTGCGCGGGATGAGAAGGAAGATGCTGAGTGCCACGAGCGCGAGAATCACGGCTAGCCGCGACGGAATGGTCTTCATGCGTCACCCCGTGTGGCGGTGACAGCACTGATGGCGCACGTGTCGAACGTGCGCGCATGATGAGAGGTCATGTAGCTCGAATCCCTGATTGAGGTTGAGCTCCACAGCCGACGTCGCCCGCGGCGCTTAGCGCTCGCGGGTGCGTTTCACTCGAATTGGCGGGAGCTTGACCGCGCAGAGGCGCGGTGACTCAGGGAGAGACGGGCGGCGCGCGGGCGCGTTGCTGGCCAGCGGGGACCGAGGCGTCCAGCGAGGGTGCGGAGGACGCGGGCGGCAGTGAGACGCGCGACGGGACGCCGAAGCGGTACAGCGCGGACGGCGTGAACGGCGTCGGCGCGGTGTGATGGTCGTCGGTCTCGGTGAGGCCGACGACCATGCCGTGCGTTGCAGCCGGCGTCTTTTGCAGCAGCGGCATCCACGACGATCGCGGCCCGTCCGTGCGCGCGTCGCCCGCGCTCGCGACCGCCAGCGACACAAGCTGGAGCAGCCCGAACGTTAGCGAAACGGCGAAGAAGGCTCGCGCGCGGCGGAGTAGCATGATGAGAAGCTAGGCGGGTGTCACGCGAAAAGCACTCGTGAGCCATCGATGATCATGCACTTGGCCCCTCTGCAGGAAGCGACACCCGCCGAAACGATTGTGGCGAGACGATTAGCGCCGAGCTACGACGGAGTAGTGAATCTGGCGCACGATAGTGGCCGTGGCCGCCCAGAGACCCACGTTGTCGTCGTTTGGGTCAGCACTCGGGGTCACCCAACCGGTGATCTGACCAGGCTGGTCGAGGGTCACCTCGATGGTCGGCGCGAGTGTTTTCCATGCAGAGGTTCCGCCAAGGAGTCCGAACGTGCGGCCCGTCGCCGGAGGATTCAGAATCCACTGTTGCGCAGGGATGGCGTAGGAGGATCCGTCCACCAATGCGGACTGTGCGTCCCATCGTGTTGCCGAGATGTGCATTGATGACAACTTGGCGAACTGGAATGCTTCACCCGGACGAGTGTCCAGCGCGACGTTTCCACCAACGGAAATCGTGACGTCGGCGGCGATCGAAGTCGCTGTCGGTGGCGAGACACGCACGGAACCGCTGAATTGAAGGCTGAGAATCGAGCCAGAGAACGCGATGATCATGTCGTTGTTCTGGATCGACGAGGTGTACGTGAGTGGCGAGCCCTGAAACAGTTGACCGCCCGACCAGAAGGCGGGGAGCAGGATGATGCTGGTGCCCCACCCCGATCCAGGACCTGGGTTCAGGCGGAAGTAGCTGTCTTTGAGGTGAAGTGAGGCGTACTGGGGAAAGTTCGTGCCGCTTCCGTACGCGAGTTCGAGCGTATTGCCACTCCGTGTCACACTCCAGGCCGATCCGAGCACGGTCAGTACGAGCGATGCGGTCGCGTCACTGATACCCGGCGCCGTACCGCGAATCGTGATCGTGTAATTGCCGGGGGCGACGCTGGACGCCACCGAAAGCGTGAGGGTCGCGCCTGTACCCGTGACGGGCGCGGGCGTGAACACGCTGGTTACGCCGGCTGGAGGACTGACGAGCGACAACGTCACGGCACCTGCGAAGGTGGTGCGCGCGAGCATGAGCGTCGCAGCCCCACTGGCGCCGACCTGCACGGTCAGCGTCGATGGCGCGACGGTCAACGCGACAGCGGGAGCCTGTAGCGTTGCCTCAGATCCGCCGCACACCGAGAGTAGCGCCGACGCGCCCGGCAACACAATGCACCGTGCTATGCGCTGCATCTGGCCTCGTTTCTCAGAGTACCACAAGAAACCTGATGACGCGGAAGTCTGCCACACGCCGGTCGAGCATCGCGGAGCGACAATCACCGCTGCGACGACATGCCCCACGCGATCATCTGCGATGCCTGGCCGCGCGTCAGACCCGCTGGCGCAGGGAGACCATAGCGCGCCAGCATGGCCGCTTGTTTCGGCGTCGGTCGTCCTTCACGCCACCGCGCCGAGCGGTGCAGCAACGTCACGGCATCCGGCAGGTTGTTGCGCACGAAGCTCTCGGCGAACCCGACTGCGCGAGCGAGCGTCGGCTGAGGTCCCAAGAGGGTGTCCTCGATACGACCGACGTGTGTGACATCCCACCGTTCGAGGAGATTCGATTCGACCGAGATCCATGCGCCGTCGGGAAGCGGAAGACGGTATCCGCCGGGAACGGAGAACCACGTGAGCTTCGTGGCGTCGATCAACTCAGGTGGGGAGTCGAAGTTGAAGAACTCGATGCGCTCGCTGGCGGAGCGGATGTCGGCAGGTGTGCGAAGACGAGCGGTGTCCACCCACGGATACTTCCGAGTGAGCTCGGAGACGTGGCGTTCCGTGTCGAGTGCGTTCGCGCCAGACAAGTTCATGGTTTCCGGCAGATCGAACAGACTGTGGAGTCCTGGCAGGTGGTGCGTGGACGAATTGTCGACCACATCGAGCACCAGGAGATCCGATTTGTCGGGATGCAGTCGCGTGCCTCGACCGAGCATCTGCACGTACAGCAGCTTCGAATGGGTCGGGCGCGCCATGACCACGCAGTCGACGCGTGGTTCGTCGAACCCTTCCGTCAACAGGTTGCAGTTGGTGATCACGTCGATCTCGCCCACGGAGAACCGCTTGAGGGCGTCCTGCCGTTCGTCACGAGGAAGCTCGCCCCAGACAGCGCCAGCGCGAATGCCGGATGTTGCGAACGCCCGCTGCATGTCCCTGGCGTGCGCCACGTCGACGCAGAACACGATGGTGCGCCGGCCGGTGGCAAACTCACGCCACGTCCTGACGATCAGCGCGTTGCGCTCCGCGGTATTGACCGCTCGTGCGAGTTGACTCTCGACGAATTCTCCCCGACGCCGCTGCACTTGATCGAGCGACAGGCCGGTGTCGGTACGCCAACCGACGACGGGCGCCAGATAGCCGTGACCGATCATCTGTCGCATGTCTCGCGCGAAGCACACGTCCTGGAACACATCGCCGAGCCCCTGGTGGTCACCGCGGCGCGGCGTCGCGGTAAAGCCGACGAGGAAGCGTTCAGGCTGGGACTCGAACAGGCCGAAATGATCGAGGATGCGGCGATAGCTCGGAGCGACCACGTGGTGGGCCTCGTCGACGATGATGATGGAGAAGTCGGCAGGCTCGAGTTGGGCCAGTCGCTTCGGACTGCGATCGAGCGTTTGCACCGAGGCGATGATGACCTGTGCGCCGGCGGGAGCGTGCGCGGACGCCTGCTCGATTCCCACCACCAACTCGGGGCTCACCGACCGAAACTTGTCTTCGGCTTGCAGGAGCAGCTCCTCGCGATGGGCGAGCACGAGCAGCCGCTTCTTCATCTTGAAGGCGCTCGGGAAATGCGCGAAGACGACCGTCTTCCCGGTTCCGGTGGGAAGCGACACCAGCACTCGCCGCTTACCAGCCTTGTAGGCGTCGCGGACACTGGCGAGCGCTTCGGTTTGGTAAGGGCGCAGATTGAGCATGGGGTCAGTCGGGGGTCAGAGTCGGGGGTCAGAGTCGCCAACGCATTCGCCTATCTGTTGACGCTGTCTACCGCCGCTTTCATGCGCGACACCCAGTTTGGCTCGACGCGCAGGTATCGCGCAGTCGTTTGCTCCGGACCCTGCGCGTAGATGATCCCGCCGTCCCAGCTCACGCGATTGGACCATCCCGCCGTGTCCGAGAATCGTATGTCCTTTGCCCACAGCGTGGGACTCTCCACTGGTTCACCGGTGTTCGCGTCGACGCGCGACACATACCACGACATGCCAGAACGATAGAGCACCTCGGTGTCTGACAGCCAGAGCGGCTCCACGCCTTGCGCCGTGATCTGGCTGCGTTCCTGGCGCGGTGGGAACGTCGTCACCATGATGCGTCCGTCGATCGATTGGTAGCCCACGAGCTTTCCGCCGGGCGACACCATCGAAAACCGCGACTCGAATGCGACGCTGTCGAACCGAATCGGGCGCACGGCGGGATCGAAGCGGAAGTTGAAACGCTTGGTCAGATCCTGTGCGAGCACCGTATGCTCGTCTGGAAAGTCGATTGGCTCGGGCGCGCTCGCTGGCAGCGTCGCATGAAGCAGTGTGTCCGGCGCTGCCGCGGACGAAGGCGAACCGTAGACGATCGCCGAATGATCGGCATTGCGAAGCCACGCGAGCAGTCGTGTTCCCGCGGGATTCCAGAGGGCGTGCCGAATCGCTGACGCGCGCAGCCACGTGAAGCTTTGACCGTTCTTCAGGTCGTAGACGCGAAGCTCCTGCGCCTGCGATGCCTGCACGACGGCGGCGAGCCATCGCCTGTCGCGACTCACGTCGAAGCGCTGGAACATCCCTGCCTCGACAGGGAGAGGCTCGGCGGCCGTTCCGGGTCGCAGCGCGACCATCCGGACCATCTGCGCGTTCGCGCCCGGTGCGTACACGAGCGTGCCGTTGGCGGCGATGTCGAACTGCGCGGGACCCGCACCCTCGCGCCGCACGCCGGCTACGAGCGCAATCGAACGGCCGACCGTGCGGCTCTTGTCGTCATACTGCGTTGCACTGAGATCTCCAGCGACCGACATGTACACCAGATAGCGACCGTCCAGGAGCCGGAAGTCAGAGCCCTGTATCGCTGCCGCCGAACCGGAGACCGTGCGGTCCATGATGATGCGCTGCGTTCCTGTCGCGGTATCGACCGTCCACGCAATTCCATTCAATCCGCACAACAGCTCTTTCGTCGCCGGCAGCCATTTGCCGAGGCTGCAGCGATTGACATCGATCTCCTTGGTGGGGCCCGTCTCGGGATCGAGCCACGATGCACGCGTGCCGTCCGTGTGCAGCGCGAACAGCTCGCGCGACGACAGCCACTGCAGGGTGACGGGCATTCCGGCAACGAGCAGCTGCTTCGCCGCGCCGCCGACCATGGGCGACACCATCACCCGATTCGAGCGCATGAAGGCGATGCGCGATCCATCGGGGGAGATCAGCGGTGAGCTGCCCCCGTCCGTGCCGGCGATGGGCGCGCCGCGCGCGTCGGTCAGGCTCCGCGTCCAGAGCATGGTCGACTCGCCGCGCACCGCCGGATATACCGCGAGGGCACCATTCGACGAGATCGCGAGATTGGTCGTCGCGAGACCATATCCCGACTGCTCGACGGCGCCGAAAAAAGTCATTGGCGCCGAGTCCGGCAGTGCGGCGTCGTAGACGGCTGGTCCGCTTGCAACGCGATTGTCGCGCGTCAATGCCCAACCGGCAACCGCAAGCAACACCGCAGCAATCACGGTAAGGCCCGCACTCACTGCCCGCCACGGACCGGTGCGAGCCGGCGTTCCGCGCCGGGATCGTGTCCCGGTGTGCGACGCCGCCTCGCCTCCAATTGCGCGTGCAAACTGCTCGGCGGATGCGAATCGATCGGCAGGAAGTTTTTCCAGCGCGGTCAACACCGCGTCGTCGAGCGTCTCGCTGACTGCGCTTCGCAGCACCGAGGGCTGGACGGGCTTCGCCGTGATGACCTTGGCGACAATCGACTGCGCGGTCGGTCCGGTGAACGGCGGCTGGCCGGTGAGCAGCTCGTACAGCACGCAGCCGAGCGCATAGACGTCTGTGCGCGCATCGAGATCGCGTTCACCCATGGCCTGCTCGGGCGACATGTAGTGCGGCGTCCCCAGTGACATCCCGGTCTGCGTCATGCGCGAGCCGGCGCTGCTCGCGGCGAGCGCGATGCCGAAGTCCGCAACGACCGCGTGACCGTCGCGAAGCAGGATGTTCTCGGGCTTGATGTCGCGGTGAATGACGCCATGCGCGTGCGCATGTTGCAGCGCGTCGGCGACAGCCGTCGAGATCCGGATCGCATCGGCGATCGGGAGCTGCTTCTCGCGCGTCAGCCGGTCGCGGAGCGACTCGCCATCCACGAACGGCATGACGTAGTACACCGTCCCGTCAATCTCGCCGGAGTCGTGCAGCGGCAGGATGTGCGGGTTCTGCAGGTTTGCCGTCGTCTTGATCTCGGCCAGGAATCGTGCGGCGCCGATGACGGCGGCCAGCTCGGGCTTGAGGACCTTGAGCGCGACCTTGCGATCGTGCTTTACGTCATGCGCGAGATAGACAGTGGCCATGCCGCCAGATCCGAGTTCGCGCTCGATGCGATAGCGGTCGGCGAGCAGCGTCGTCAGTCGCTCCGTCGCAGCACGCACAAGGTCGCTCATTCTTGTTTCCCGCCATTGAGTCCGGCCATCCAGTTCCGCACCAGGACCATCTCGAACGAGCGCACTTCCTCGGCGACGATGATCGTCCCGTCGCGAGCGACATCGAAGGCGGAGTTCGACGTTCCGGACCGCCGCGTACCGGGAACGATGTCCGCAGTGATCGACCGCGATGAGATGACGGCCAGCGTTGGCCGGGATGCGATTGACGCCACGATCAGCGCGCCGTGCTGATCCCAATAGTAGAGTGAGCTTCCGTCGTGCGACCAGCGCGCCGGTGAGGCGCCGCCCTTCGAGACGACCAGCCGTTCGCCCCCGCCGGGAAAGCGCTGCACGTACAGTTCGTTCGTACCGCTCTCATCCGAGAGGTACGCCACGAGCGTCCCTTCCGGCGATGGCACCGGTGCGATTTCCGACGCTGGTGCCGTCGCGAACGGGCGAACGGTCTCGCCACCGCCGACCATCGCCGAGTAAAGATTGCCCGCGCTTCCTGCATCCACGTACGTCCGGACGACCAGGCTCCGATGATCGGGCAGCCAGCGCGCGTCAGCCAGGGAATGCCCGAATGTTTTCTGTGAGAGGATCAGCCGCTCGGGCTCCGACGCGTCTGCACGCCGCTCGTAGAGCGCCTGATTCTCCGGGCCTCCAATGCGAGTGTACAGCACCGCTTTGCCGTCGGGCGACCAGCTCGGCCGCGTGTTGAACCACTCGCGCGTCAGTTGAGTTTTTGCACCCGTCGCCAACTCCTCGACCCAGAGATCGCCCGTGCCGCGCGCGGCAGAGCGGGGATCGCGTGTGTCCGCACGCAGTGCGTACGCCAACTGCTTTGCGTCGGGTGAGAGTGCGATGCCCCAGAAGTCGCCTTCGGTGGCCAGCCTGCGCGTCACGCGTCCCCCCGCGTCGACCCACACGAGCCGCTGCCGCAACAGGTCACCAGCGAGATACATCAACGTGCCTTCGTCCGACACGCTGATCTGCGGATACGACCGCCCCGCGTTTGCTCCCATCGCGACGCGCACCACCGGCGTCGGCGGTCCGGTCATTCGCATAGCCGACTGGTCGAATGGCGCGATGTACACGCCGCCTTCTGCGGACGCGTAGAGCAGCGAGCCGGACTTGAGAATTCTCGCATACACCCCGGGTCCGATCACCGACTGCTTCTGCGACGCGAACGAGACGCCGACAATCTCGCTGTTCACGGCATCATCCCTGTTCTTTGGCGTGCGGATGAACAACGCGCCGTCGCCGCGGGGGAACGCGACGGGAAGGCCGAGCATGAACGTCGTGTCGCCGCGAAAGAGCGTGTCGGCCACGCCGCCGACTGACTGTCGCACGATGTTCGCATCCCTGGCGTCCGAGTAGAGGCGTCCATCCTGGCCCCAACTGGCGTCCCAGATGTTGCGTAGCGAAATGACCTGTCCGCTCTCGAGTGAGACGACCACGCTGGTCTGCCGCGTCGTCATCACCAACAGCGCGCGTGCATCCGGTGACCACTGCACGCCAACCGCGCCGAGCGTGCCCGCTACCGGAGCGGCCTCGAGCGCGTCGAGCGCGCGAATCCAGACCTGCCTCGTGGTCAGGGTGGGGCCCGGGCCGACGTATGCGACGCGGCCGCCGTCGGGCGAAAGATCGAAGCTGAACCCCCAGAACTGTGGCAGGATGCTTTCGCCGGGAGGCAACGAGAGCGCGACCCGAGTGACGCGAGCGGTGGACGATGGATTGCGGGACCACCCCCACGCGGCGAGTGCCAGCGCAAGCAGGAAACCCGCCGCAAGCAGCATGACGCCGGGTGTCGCGCGTCGCGGCCGTCCTGCCTTCTGACGTGGGTTCGCGTGAGCAGGAGCGTGCGACACCATCGCCGCCGCGAACTCCGCTGCTGACGCGAATCGATCAGCCGGCAGCTTCGCGAGCGCCTTGAGCACGGCGTGCTCCACCCCGTCGGGTACGGTGTCGCGGAGCGTGTGCAGCGACGTCGGGCGTTCCGTCATGACCTTCGCGACGATCGCTTGCACACTGCTGCCCGCGAACGGCGGATCGCCGGCCAGCATTTCATACGTGACGGCTCCCAACGCATAGACGTCGGTGCGCGCGTCGATCGTCCGCTCGCCCATGGCCTGCTCGGGGCTCATGTACTGCGGGGTGCCGAGCGAGAGGCCGGTCTGCGTCATCCGCTGCCCGCCCGCGCTCTGCACCGCGAGTGCAATGCCGAAATCCGCCACGAGCGCGTGCCCGCCCTGGAGCAGGATGTTCTCGGGCTTGATGTCGCGGTGGATGATGTTCAGTGCATGTGCGCTGCCGAGTGCGTCGGCCACTTCGCGCGCGATGCGGAGTGCATCGTCGATCGGAAGCTGTTTCTCGCGCTCGAGCCGTGCACGGAGCGTCTCGCCGGTGACATACGGCATGACGTAGTACAACAGCCCGTCGGCATCCCCGGAATCGAGTAGCGGAAGAATGTGAGGATGCTGCAACCGCGCCGTTGTGCGAATCTCGGATAGAAATCGCTCGCTGCCCAGCGCCGCGCCGAGATCGGGATGCAACACCTTGATGGCGACGTCGCGACCGTGCTTGATGTCGTGCGCGAGATAGACAGTCGCCATGCCACCTGCGCCAAGCTCGCGCTCGACTCGGTAACGGTCGGCGAGAGCGGCTGCAATTGGTGTCATGGCGACGTCCCGGGCACTACGCGAAAGCTTGCCGGCTCCAGCCCGTAACCCTTGATCAGGGCCGCGAACCGACCGCTCTGCCGTACGGCATCATACGCCGGCATGCCGAACGGCACCGCGAACCCGACAGGCTCGCGCGCACGCATCGCGATCTCGAGCGCATCGAGTGCGCGCGTCGTATCTCCCGCGCCGAGAGAGGTCCATGCGTGCGCCAGGTTGATGAATGCATTCTGTCCACGCTCGGCGTCAATCTGCTGCAGGAAGGCGGCAGCGCCCGCACGATCACCAGTGGCAGCAAGGAGGTAGCCCATCCAGGGCGACGTCTGCGTCACGCTCCTGGCGCCCCTCAATAGCAGTCGAGCGCTGTCGACCTTGCCGGACGCGTACATCGCCAAGGCGTAGGCCAGGTGCGCAAAGGCGGCGTTGGTATCGAGCTCCACGCCTCGACGCGCGATCACCAGTGCTTCATCACGACGATTGGCGTTCAGCATGACGATGGTCGCGACGGCGTGCGTCGTGCTGGACAGTGGATCGAGGCGCGTTGCGCGGCGTGCTTGCTCCACCGATTCCGTGGTGCGGCCGGTTTGATAGAGCGCCGACCCGTACGCACGGTGCGCTTGCGCGCTGTTTGAATCGAGCGCGATGGCGCGCTCGAATGCCGGCCGCGCCTCGCGCCACTCCGACGCCAGCAGGTGCAGCATGGCCTCGGCGGCATAGACCTGCGCGCTCGCCGAATCGAGCGTGCGCGCGTGTGCCGTGGCCGCCCGTGCGAGCGGGATCACCGAGTCAATCGACACAGGAGAAAAGAGAGGAAGCACCACGTAGGCCGTGCCGAGCTCCGCCCATGCGCGTGCGAATGTCGAGTCGCGCGCGAGCGCCTTCTGGAAGTACCCGATGGAGCGCGCAACGCCCCCGCCGCGCTGTTGCAGGAAGTACAGTCCGCGCAGGTAGAGATCATACGTGTCGACGTCAGTGGTGTCGCTCGCGCTGCGCGCGCGCGTCGGTTGCACGCCGCCGATAAGGGTCACGCGCAACGCCGCGACGATCTCGCGCGTGATCGCGTCCTGCACGGCAAAGACATCCTTCATTTCACGCTCGTAGCTGCTGCTCCACAGCACGAGGCCGTCCGTTGCGTTCGTGAGCTGCGCCGAGACTCGCATGCGCGTGCCCTCGCGGCGTACCCGTCCCTGCAACACCGCGGCGACGTTGAGCGCCTTCCCGACTTCGCGCACGTCCGCGGTCTTGTTGCGATACGAGAACGCGGAGCTGGTGGCGGCAACGCGGAGCCCCGTCACCTTGGAGAGCGCGGTGGTGAGCTCGTCGGCGATTCCTTCGGCGAAATAGATGTTGGCCGTGTCGCCTCCGACTGATTCGAACGGTAGCACCGCCAGCGATTTGTCGGCGCTGCCCGCCGCGTCACCGCTGGCCGAGCGATTCGCTGCGAACCAGCCGCCAATGGCGAGCACCAGTGCGCTCGCGGCAATCAGCGCGATGCTGCGTTTCGAGACGCGCCGCGGCGTGCCCACCGCGCCTCGCACGTCGCCTGGCGTGCCGACGTGGTCGAGTGTGGAGATCAGCTCCTCCGCCGTTTGCGGTCGCTGCGTCGGGTCCTTCTCCAGGCAGCGAGCAATGAGCGCCGCCAGCGCCGGAGGCACGTCGGGACGGACGGTCGCCAGCGGAGCGGGAGTCTCGCCCATGTGCGCGACGATCATCGCCTGCGGTGTCGTGCGCGAGGAGAAGGGGTGCTTCCGCGCAACGAGCTCCCATGCCACGACGCCCCACGCATACACATCCGCTCGACGGTCCGTATCCGGATCGCCAGCCGCCTGTTCCGGCGCCATGTACGCCGGCGTGCCAATCGACGTGCCCAGTTGGGTGATCGTGTCGCCGGCGGATCCCTCCTGCGTGCGCGACGACGCGAGCGCCTTGGCGATACCAAAGTCGGTAACGACCGCCGCGCCACCCGAGATAAGAATGTTCTCCGGCTTGATGTCGCGGTGCACAATGCCTTCACCGTGCGCAAACGCGAGTGCGCGAGCGACGTCGCGCAGGATGTGCACGACGTCCGTCAGCGGAATGGACTCGCCCAACGCGAGCTTTGCCCGCAGCGACTCGCCGCGCACGTACGGCATCGAGTACCACGGAATGCCGTTCGCCTCTCCGGTGCTCAATACAGGTACGATGTTCGCCTGCTGCAGCCGCGCCGCGAGCTTCACCTCCCGCGCAAAGCGCTCGGCGCTCACGCCCGCGGCAAGCTCCGGCGTGAGCATCTTCACCACGACGGCTCGCCCCAACGCCGTTTCCTGCGCGAGGAACACTCGCGACATGCCGCCACCGCCGAGCTCGCGCTCGATGGTGTATGCGGCGCCGAGCGTTGTCTGAAGAGTCTCGCGAAGGCGGTCGGTCACGCGGAGTGTCGGCGAAGGGAGGGTTCGTTCATCACGACGTCACCGCCTACGCGCCGCGCCGACGATCGCGTCCCACCGTGGGTCAGCCTGATACTTCGCGAACACCGGAAGCGTGATGAGGTGACCGAACACGTCGTCGCGACGGTCGACCGCCACGGCCAGGCGCGCGAACATCGAGTCGGGCATACCCACATGGGCGTAGGCCATCGCAGACCAGGTCGGATTCCCGAGCGTGCGCGGCAAACGGCCGAATGCACCGAGCGCGGCGAGCCCTGCATCGCGTCTCGCGGGCACGGGAGCGATGAGACCAAGTACTGCGGCACAGTTGTTCCGAAAGCCGACACCTGCTTCACACATGCGCACGCCGTCGTCATAGCGACCCGCGATGGCGTAGAGACTGCCGAGCGACCGCAGCCACTGGCGTTCGGTGGGCGCCACGTCGACCGAGCGCCTCGAGTAGCGCACCGCGCTGTCCACCATGCCCAATGCAGCGAAGGACCACGCACGATTGTTCAGTGCCAGCGCGGACAGCCCGTCAAGCCGTACCGCGCGAGCGGCCGCCGAGTCGGCGGCAACGGCGCGACCGAGGGCAGTGAGCACCTCGTACTTGAGGGTCCACGCGAGGGTCGCATTCGGGTCGAGCACCAGCGCGCGATCCAGCGCGTGCAACGCCGCCTTGAACTTGAACTGCACTCCGTACGAGCGCGCGAGCGCGAGCTGCACCTCCGGCAACGTGCTGTCGAGCGCCACCGCCTTCAGCGCCGCACGCTCCGCGCGCGCGAACAGCGCTTCATCCGTCTCGGTCGTGTCGTAGTACGCCGGTAGCAGCGCCGATGCCTCGGAGAGGCCGGCCCACGCGCGCGCATAGGACGAGTCGCGCACGATGGCACGCTCGAACGACGTCATGGCGCGACGCAGGTTCTCGGTGCCCCGCTGGCGCAACAGGTATCGACCGAACAGCTGCGCATCGCGCGCCTCGGGGTCGCCGCTCTCCTGATGTCGCAGTGTTGCGCGCGCCGCACCACCCAACTTCACCGACAGCGCCGACGCCACACGCTCGGCGACGTCCGCCTGCACTTTGAAGACGTCGGTCAGTCGCTCCTCGGAGGGCTCACCCCATTCCTGCGTTCCTGTCGCCACATTGACGAGTGCGGGGACGATGCGGACGCGCGCCTCTCCGTCGACGCCCGCTTTCATCGACGCGCCGCGCGCCCAACGGACCGTCCCGCTGAGCACCCACGCCGCGCCGAGCTCGCGCGCTATCGCGCGCGGCGACCGCTGCGAGCCGCGAAACAGCTGCACACCGTCGCGGCCGATGACCTGCAGCCCTGGCAACCGCGCAAGCTGTCCAGCGATTTCGTCGCTGACGCCCTCGGCGAAGTATGCGTCGGCGGAATCGCCGCGGTTGTCGAACGGCACGACGACGATTGTCGGCGCCGACACCGATACTCTTTGCAGCGCCACCATCGCTCCCGCCGTGCCGAGTGCGAGCACGGCGACGGCAGCGGCTACCAATCGCGTGCGCGCCGTCGATGACCCCCGAACGGATTGTGCGCGGGGCGTCACAGCGGCCGACAACCGCGCGAGCACGTCATTCGCGCTCGACGGACGCTCCGCAGGGTCCTTCGCGAGGCATTGCATCACGAGCGCGGCGACGTCGCGCGGAACGTTGGGGCTCAATGGCGCCGGCGTCTCGCTCAAATGCGCGGCGACGAGTCGATGTGCGGTCTTGTGGTCCGCGAAGGGATGCGTCCCTGCGAGTAGCTCATAGGCGATCACACCCCATGCATACAGATCGGACCTCGCATCCACCTCGTCACCGAGCGCCTGCTCGGGTGCCATGTACGCCGGAGTGCCAATCGACGTGCCAGTCTGCGTGAGCGCGGTCGCGTGCGGACGATCTGCCTTCGTGCGCGACGCCGAGAGCGCTTTGGCGATGCCGAAATCGGTCACTACGGCTGTGCCCGACGACAACAGCACATTCTCCGGCTTGATGTCGCGGTGCACGATGCCCTGCGCGTGTGCGTACGCCAGTGCTCGCGCGACGTCGCGCAACACGTCGACCGATTCAGCGAGCGGCAGCGGACCAGCCACTATCCGCGCGCGCAGCGACTCCCCGTCGACGTACGGCATCGTGTAGTACGCCATGCCATCGGCGTCGCCGGCGGTCAGCACAGGAACGATGTTCGCCTGCTGCAGCCGCGCCGCCAACTGCACTTCGCGCGCGAATCGCTCGGCGCTCAACTCCTCGCGCAACTCGGGTGCGACGATCTTCACCACGACGTCGCGTCCCAGCGCGATCTCGCGCGCCACGAAGGGGCGTGACATTCCACCACCAAGCTCGCGTTCGATGATGTGCGTTCGCCCTAACGCGGCGGCGAGTCGCGCGCGGAGATCGCCCTCGCCGCTCATCGCGAACGCCCTCCATCCGGCGCCGTCACGATCGACAGGTCGAGATTCAACCGGCGCATTGCCGCAGCGAAGCGCGGCTTGCCTCGAAACGGGTCGAACCGCGGAGAGCTGATGGCTTGTGCGAGAACGAGGTCGCCGCCACGCGCCACCGCGGAGTCCAGCGCATTCAGCGCGCGCGCAGTGTCACCCGCAGCAAGGTAGAGGTATGTCAGCGACGAGTATCGTCCCCAGGTGTTAGGCGGGAGCGCCTCGACCTTGCGCAGTATCGCCCGCACGTCCTCGTGCGCGCCGCCGGCACCAAGGACCCAGCCGTAGAAGCCGAGTCGGCGGGGGTTCTTCGTGAGGAGCGCCATCTTTCGCGCGAAGACCACCGCTTCGCCGTGGAGGCCCGCGAGGCTGAGCGTGTTCGCATACACGTTGCCGATCGCCTCGTTCGCCGGATCGAGATCGAGCGCGCGTCGCGCCTCGGCGACGCCTTCCGTTGGGTGACCGGCGAGCGCAAGCGCCCACGCGAGGTAGATGGCTGGTGTCGAATACAGGGGATCGGCCGCCTTGGCCTGTTCAAATGCGGGGATGGACTCGCGCACCCGACCCGACGCCATGAGCATGAAGCCGAGACGGAACGGGACCTCGGCGCGATTCGGGTCGAGCGCCAACGCGCGGCGCAGCTCAGACTCGGCCTCCTTCCACTCGAACGCCTCCGTGTGCACGTGCCCGAGCGCCATGTGTGCCTCGGGCATCGCGTCGTCGAGCGCAACGGCGCGCGTGGCGGCCGCACGCGCGCGCGGGAGGACGTCGGCCATCGGGGTGTCGAAGAAGTACGGCGTCACCATGAGCACCGACGCGAGCGTAGCGTGCGCGCGCGCAAAGTTCGAGTCCAGCGCGATGGCCTGCGTGAGGTAGCGCTCGGCCTGTACGAGCGCCGGACCACGCTTGCGATACGCCTGCAGTCCGCGCAGGTAGAGATCGTATGCGTCAGGGTTGCTGGTGCCCTGCGATGAGCGGCTGGATCCTCCGCGTCCGCCTGCAAGTTGCACCCGCAGCGCACTGACGATCGCCTTGGTGATGTCGTCCTGTACGGCGAAGACGTCCTTCAGCTCGCGCTGGTAAGACTCCTTCCAGATCACACGCCCATCGCCGGTGTTCGTGAGTTCCGCGGAGACTCGAATGCGATCGCCGGCGCGACGCACCGTGCCGTCGAGCACTGCGCCCACCTTGAGCGCCGCGCCGATCTCCTGTGTCCCGGCGCCGCGCTGCTTGTAGCGCGCGGCCGAGGAACGTCCGGCCAATCGGAGTCCGGGCAGTCGCGCCAGCGCCGTCGTCAACTCGTCAGCGATGCCCTCGGCAAAGTAGGCGTTGGCCGTGTCGCCACCGACGGACGCGAAGGGAAGCACCGCGAGCGACTTCTCGAGCGCGCTGTTGGCGACGAGTGGATTCGCTGTCGACGCGAGCGTCCTTCTGCTCGCGACATATGCCATGCCCGCCGCGATGATGACGGCGGTGGCCACCGCGGCCCACAGGGCGGTGCGTCGAGGTGATGTCGCATTGGTGTGCGTCGGCGTTCCTACCGCGTCGATCGCTTCCATCACTTCTGACGCAGACCCAGGGCGCAGGTCCGGGTTCTTCTCCATGCTGCGCGACACGAGTGCAGCCAGCGCCGGCGGAACGTCGGGGCGTTGCGTGCCGATCGCCGGCGCCGTGTCCCTCATGTGCGCCGCGATCATTGCGTGTGGCGTCGTGCTGCGAGCGAATGGGTGCGTTCCCACCAACAGCTCCCACGCCACCACGCCCCACGCGTAGAGGTCCGCGCGATGATCGGTGTCCGGGTCGCCTGCTGCCTGCTCGGGCGACATGTAGGCTGGCGTGCCGAGTGACATGCCGGCGCGCGTGAGCCCCGCGTTCGTTGCACCGGTGGTAGAAAGCTCCTGCGTTCGCGACGCGGAGAGCGCCTTGGCGATCCCGAAGTCGGTGACGACTGCGGCACCGCCCGAGAGCAGGATGTTCTCGGGTTTGATGTCGCGGTGCACGACGCCATTCGCGTGCGCGTACGCGAGCGCGCGCGCGACGTCGCGCAGGATGTTGACCGCCTCGCCGATGGGCAGCGGCCCGTGCTGCAGTCGTGCGCGCAGCGAGAGCCCGTCGACGTAGGGCATCGTGTAGAACGGCAGCCCCGTCGCGTTGCCCGCGGTGATCACGGGAACGATGTTCGCCTGCTGGAGCCGCGCGGCGACCTTCACTTCCCGCATGAAGCGCTCGATGCTCACGCCCTCGGCCAGCTCCGGCGCGATGATCTTGACGACGATCTTCCGGCCGAGGGTGACGTCATCGGCGACGAAGATGCGCGACATCCCGCCACCACCGAGCTCACGCTCTATGGTGTACGAGGCGCCGAGTGTTGTCTGGAGCGTTTCGCGGAGCGCGTCGGGCACTGAGTCGCGGCTGGGGAGGTACGGCGAATGGCCGCTGGGGGGACGGCAATCATAACGCGGCGGCTTCGCCGGGTAAATCGCACGCGGCGGGCGGGTCCGTTCCAGACACAATCGACTGGAATCTTCGCGAAAGTGCGGGCCAGGATCAGGGTGATGGTGAGGCGTATCCTGAAGAAGCACGCGTATCCGCCGGACCTTCAGGACGAAGCCGTCAAGACCGTGCTCGCACAGGCGGAGCTGCTGTGCGCAGGCTGGGTGTGAGCAAGCCACCAGTCGTTGGCGGATTGGAGAATCGCGCACCACTCACCAGCTATCGTCCCGATCTCGCCTTCCACTGTTCCAGCGTATGCAACAGCGTGTTGGCGGCGCGCCCTCGGCGATTCTCTTCATTGGGTCAATCATCCCGGGGGAAGCGCTGGCTCACCTAAGGCAGGATCGCGCACCGCATTCGCACAGCGCCGCCCGTCGACCAGCGTTCCTCGCACCTCGACCGCACCACGCACCGGCTCAGTTGCGGACCGTTCCCATCGTCATGTCCTTTTCCTCCGTGAGGCGCACCGCTTCGATCAACGCCTCCAACGACCCTGGATCGGACACGAGCACCAGACGTCCGCCGAGTTGCGGGTGGATGTCACCGAGCTCGAACTGCGTCACGACAGAGAGCGCGAGATCATCCTTCGCCTCCGCGCCCTGCGCGTCTCGCGACACCAGTTCGATGAAATTGCCGACACGCAGCATCGGCACCGACAACATCACCTCCTGACCCGTCATCCGTGCCAATGCGCCCGTGTAGGCGCCGCCGAGAATGTTCGCCGTTTCCTGCAGGCACGATTCCGTGAGCCCGTCGCCCGCATCCGCTTCCAGCGACGCGCGTCCGAGGAGGAAGTTGGCGAGGAACCCGGCATCCGGCTTGGGCATCACGTACAGGATGCGCCCCCGCACGTTGCCGAGAATGCGCATCTCGACGCTCAGCACTTCCGGATCGCCGTCCGACGGGCCTGGCAACTCTGCCGAGGGCGCCAGCAAGAGATCCGACACCGAGATCATGATGCTGCGATCGGTCATTCGGGACAGTGCCGTTGCGGCGTGTGCCGCCGCGACGTTCGCCACTTCACGCAGCGTATCGAGTGATGAGAGCAGTGAATCCTTTTCGAGCGACATCGGTCGCCTCCGGTGTGAGATGAGAGGCACTATGCGAGAGCTGCTTCCACGGCGCTCAACACTTGATCCCAGGTATAGGGCTTCACCACCATTCCGCGCGCGCCGCTGCTGATCGCGTCGGCGAGCATCTTGTCCTGCCCCATGGCCGTACACATGACCACGCGCGCGTTCGGATCTTCCGCCATGATCGCACGCAACGCGTCGAAGCCGCTCATTTCCGGCATCACGATGTCCATTGTGGTCAGCTCCGGACGGAGCGCCTTGTACTTCGTCACTGCATCCTTGCCGTCCACCGCCTCGCCAACTACCTCGAAGCCGGCACGCACGAGCAACTGCTTGAGCGAGGCGCGCGCAAACATTGCGTCGTCGCAAATCAATACAGAGCGGCCCATTTCTCCCTTCCTCGGTTAACTGCGGTGATGTGAATGTGCCGCGCGAGCAGTGCCGCGCCCTGCCCACCGCAGAATGCGGGGTGCGATGTCGGACAATCCCACAACGTGATCCACGGCGCCCTTCGCGATCGCTTCCTTCGGCATGCCGAACACGACGCACGATCGTTCATCCTGCGCCACCGTGACTGCCCCTGCCCGGCGCATTTCCAGCAATCCCTCCGCACCGTCCGCCCCCATTCCAGTGAGGATCACGCCCAGCGCGTTCGCGCCCGCGCTCTGCGCCACGGAGCGGAACAACACGTCGGCACTCGGGCGATGCCGAGACACCAGCGGGCCTTCGGCGACTTCCACCGCGTAGCCAGCGCCCGCTCGCCGCACGATGAGATGGCGATCGCCACGCGCAATGAGCGCTCGGCCATCCACCACGCGATCGTTCGTTGCCGCCTCCTTCACGTCCACGCGGCAGATGCCGTTGAGTCGCTCGGCGAAGGCGGCGGTGAACCCTGCCGGCATGTGCTGGACAATGACGAGGCCTGGTGTATCGCGTGGGAGTGACGAGAGGATCTCAGCGAGTGCTTCGGTGCCGCCCGTCGATGCAGCCATCGCCACCACGCGTGTGGCAGAGTGGTGGTACGGTGCAGACGGGCGGACGGTCGGCAGCACCGCGTCTGCCGTCAACCGAGCCGTGACTGGCGCCCTGGGCGGGCCCGCCCCAACCGCCGCTGCCGCACGAACCGCGTCGATCAACATCGTTGCCGAGTCGTGCAGGAAGTCGCGCACACCGACTTGCGGCTTCGCCACGACCTCCACCGCACCTTCGGCCATCGCATCGAACGCCGCGCGCGACCCGCGCGCGCCCAGCCCCGAACAGATGACGACGGGAATCGGATCGGTCGCCATCAGCTTGCGCAGCAGCGTGAGCCCATCCATTCGCGGCATGTCGAGATCGAGCACGATCACATCGGGACGGTGCGCCGCAATCATCCTGAGCGCGATCACCGGATCCGATGCGACAGCCACCTCGATGTCCCCTTCCTTCGGCAACACGATCTGCATCACCTGCCGCACCACCGCCGAGTCGTCGACGACGAGCACGCGTATGCGATGTCCCTGGCTCGCTCGCGGCCGGGCCGATGACGAACCGGCGGGACGTCGCGGGTCGCGGGGTGTGGTCACGCCGAGCTCCGCGCCGGCCAGCGCCCGCCAGTGACCCGTCCGATTGGCGCGTAGACGCTTGGCGTCACCGATCGGAGCGGATGGCCGGCGCCAGTGAGCCCTTCGGCGTGTCCGAGAAAGAGGTATCCCGTTGGCTTGAGATGCTGCAGCAGTCGCCCGATCACCTTCGCCCTCCCCTCGGGATCGAAGTAGATGAGCACGTTCCGGCAGAAGATCACGTCGAACTCGCCGATCTGCGGGTAAGGATCCTGCGAGAGGTTCAGGCGTT
>JANOIJ010000325.1:0-4981 GCA_031407575.1 Gemmatimonadaceae bacterium
GCCGTCCGCCACCTCCAGCGCCACGAGTGCTGAGTGTGACTCTGCGGCCACGCCGACGCCGAACAGGCTGACGAATGGGTAGGTCCACACGTCCAGCCGGTCGTTGGCCGGCACGTCGAGCAGCGCGCCGTAGACGTCCGCCGCCTCCGCGCGTGCCGCACGCGAGAACTGCTCGCGCGCCGGATGCGCCGCCGCCCGCAGAAGCGCGTCACGCTGCGCTGCACTCAGTGCCGTTCCCGCGGCGAGAATCGCAGCGGACGTCCACTGCATCGCGCGCGGACGCGGAAAGAGGGTGTCAGGAATCGAAGGCGCGTTCCAGAGCAGATGGTTTGCGCTGGGCCGACGCTCGATTGCCGATGGAGCGCGCCGACGCCACGTGGACGCGATGGACAGCAAGGCATCGCCCGCGTCCTTCGGCGAGATGCTGCCGTCTGGCCTGGTACGGAACCCTTGCGCGCCAGCGATGCGTTGCGCCTCCGCACCGACCTGCGATGCGATGAGCGACGGCTCGCTCACGTCGAGGCGACTGTAAAGCGCGAGGAGACTCGTCATCAGCATGAGCATTGCGCAGAACAACACGGCCGCCGTTCCCACCGCGACGCCAGCGACTGGCAGGATGCGCCGCACGCGAGCGCCGGGGCCGAATGCCTGTCCCTCGCGCGAGCGCTCGAACGCCGCGTACCATGCTGGCGCGAGCTCACGCTCGCTGGTGCGACGCGGGCGGCGCGCGCGGCGGCGTCGCGTGGCACTGAGCAGCAACCGCTCGTTCATACCGGCCAGGAGACCAGCCGCGCCAAGCACCGCGAGCGAAGCGAGCACGGCGAAGACCAGCAGATGCTCGCCGCCGGCGTGCCCGCCGCGAATCATCAGCGCTAAGATGGCTGCCACAAGGGCGACAGGCGACGCCAGCACCAACGCCAGGGCCCGCGCCACGCGAAGCACGCGCAGTCGCGCGCGTTCCTGCGGCGTGAGCGCCGCGTACTCCCGCGTGCCTGCGATGAGCGAGCCGGTGTCGCCGCGCCGGTCGGCCATCGCCTCCATGAGCGTGCCCCACCCATACGACAGCCGCGCGGCGCGGTGGATCGTGGCCGCGACGCGCGACGCGGTGATGGCACCGCGAACCAGCGCGGCGAACCCGATGAGCGACACGACCGCGATGAGCGTGAGCCACGCGCCGCTTTCTGTAGCCACCGGGCGGCCGAAGCGCACAGCCAGGAGCAGCGGAACGAGAAGGAGCACCGTTCCGATGAACGGCGTGACCATCATCCGCCACATCGTTCCGTGCGCGCCCTCGAGTCCCGGCGGTGGCCACTCCAGTGGATCCGCGGCGCCAGGCGTGAGCGCCTGCATGACCTCGTCCGCCGTGGGGCGATCCTCAGGAAGCTTGGCCAGGCACCGCAGCAGCAACTCCTGCAATGCTTCCGGAATGTCCGAACGCGTTTCACTCAGGCGCTTCGGCTTGTCGCGCAAGTGCGCCGCGACCACCTCGCTCGGCGACGTGGCGTCGTATGGACCACGCGACGTGAGTAACTCATAGCCGAGCAACCCCAGCGCGTAGATGTCGCTCTTGGGCGTGATGGGCTCGGTGAGCAGTTGCTCGGGGCTCATGTACGCCGGCGAGCCCACCGCCATGCCGCTGCCCGTGATGCGCATGTCGGGATCTTCGGCATCCGACTGGAGCGACACGATCCCGAAGTCCGACACCGTTGCGCGCTCTGACTCTTCGTCCCACAACACGTTGGCGGGCTTCACGTCGCGATGGACGATGCCGCGCCGATGCGCAGCGCCGAGCGCCGCGGCCACGTCGCCGATGACACTCTCGGCGACGTCCACCGGCAACGAGCCAGACGCCGCGAGTCGCTCGGCCATGCTGCCGCCGGCGATGTACTGCATGATGAAGTACGGGATGCCGTTCGGCAGCTCACCCACGCCGTAGATCGCGACGACGTTGGGATGCGACACCGCGGCGATGGCCTGCGCCTCGCGCTGGAATCGTGCGTGTGCCTCGGCGTCGGCGTGGTGCGACTGGAGCAACACCTTCACAGCGACGAACCGTTTCAGCTGCGGATCGCGTCCGAGGTAGACGCGGCCCATGCCGCCCTCACCGATTGTGCGGATGAGGATGACGCGCGTGCTGAGCGCGGTCTGCAGCGCGACGGCGATGGCGTCGTGCTCCAGCGAGTGAATCAGGGCATTCGCGGACGATTGCCGGGTCTGCCGCGACGGGCGGGAGAAGCGCTGCATCTCGCGCTACGTTACGACCCTACCGTGCTGAGCGGAAGGCAATGCACGGCGGCGAGAAGCAGGTCCCTCGACTGCGCTCGGGACGACAACTGGCGACACTCGGGACGACAGCCTTAGCGTCGCAGCACTATGCCGGCTCGGCTGTTCGTGAACGCGCCTCGGTCCACCGCGAGCACGCCGTTCACGAGCACCGCGTCGATGCCGATGGAGTACTGATGCGGCGCGCTGAAGGTCGCCTGATCTGCGATGCGCGCCGCGTCGAAGACCACCACGTCCGCCGCCGCTCCCGCGCGCAGCACGCCGCGCTCGCGCAAGCCAAGTCGCGTTGCCGGCAGGCCGGTCATCTTGTGCACGGCCTGCTCGAGCGTCAGGACGCGCTCGTCGCGCACGTAGTGGCCGAGCACGCGCGGAAAGGTGCCGTAGGCGCGCGGGTGTGGCTGTCCGCTGCCCGGTTGGCTCAAGCGCCCGTCGGATGCGATCATCACCTGCGGATGACGCATGATGCGCTGGACGTCGCCCTCGTCGAGCACGTGGTAGATGGCGCCGGCGCCACCGTTGCGCTGCGCATCGATGACGAGCGTGGCACCGTTCTCCGGCGTGGAGGCAAGACCGCGACGCCGCGCCCAGTCCGCGAGCGTCTTGCCCTCCAGCGTGCGGTCCCAGGTAACGAGAGACAGTTGCACGCGCGCGAGGTCGCCGCCGCCGCGATCATTGACAATGTTGAAGACGATGCCGCGCGCGATGCTGTCCCGCAGCGCGACGTCAGCCACGCGGCGCCGGAACGCCGTGTCGCCATCGGCCAGCGCCCACGATGGAATCAGCGCAGAGATGCCGGTATACGTTGCCGTGTAGGGATAGACGTCGGCCATCACGTCGACGCCAGCGACACGGGCCGAGTCCAGCATCGCCAGCGTGACGACGCTCTTGCCCCACATCTGCTGGCCTACTGCCTTGTGATGCGTGAGCACGATGGGAATCTTCGTGCGCCGGCCGATCTCGATGGCCTCGCGCACGCCGTCGAAAAGACCGAGGCCTTCCTTGCGCAGGTGCGATGTGTAGATGCCGCCTGAATCGGCGACGACCTGCGACAGCGCGACCACCTCGTCGATGGTGGAGTACGTGCCCGGTACGTAGAACAATCCGGTGCTGATGCCGAACGCGCCCTCGCCCATGCCCTGCGCGATCATGTGCTTCATGCGCTCCAGCTCGGCGGGCGTTGGCGCGCGGTCTGCCTCGCCCATGACCGCGCGCCGCACGGTGTTGTGTCCGACGAGGTACGCGACGTTGATGCCGAGCGTCTGCGTCTCCCGCGCGGTGAGGTAGGCCGCAAACGGCCACGGCGAGCTCCCATCAGGTCCGCCGAGCACCGTGGTGACGCCCTGCGTGACGGCACTGCGTGCGCCCGGCAGTTCGGGGAGCGGTTCGAGATGGGCGTGCAGGTCGATGAAGCCAGGGGTCACGATGCGGCCGGTCGCGTCGATCACGCGCTTTGCCGCGGCACGCGCGATCGGTTCACGGCTGACGAGCGCGACGCGGTTGCCCGTGATGGCGACGTCGGCGCTGTACCGCGCGGCGCCCGTCCCGTCGATGACAGTGCCGCCCGTGATGAGGACGTCGTACTGTGGAGCCTGCGCCGAGGCGCTGCCCGCGACGAGCGAGGCGATCAGGAAATGTCGAAACAGGATCATGCTGGTGGACGTGATGGAGTTGTCGTGCGTTGGCGCGCGTCGCGAGTGAAAGTGGCATCAGATTCTGGACAACCACAACTGGCCGATCTGAGCCGAGGCAACGCCGATACTGCGCAAGTGCTGTTGGATGTCATCCTGAGCGCAGCGAAGGATCTGCACCCTGCTGCATGCCTCATTGCAGCAGACGTGAGACCGCGCAATCGACGCCCGGTCCTGGACGCACGAGTGCGCGCGGAGCATATCGGAATGTTTCGGCCTCCGATCGGCCCTGTGGCTGTCACGAGTCGCGCGCCATTCGTGATGCTACCGCTCGCCGCGCTGCGACAACGCGTGCTCGAACTGCGCGCGTCGGTCGCGGCTCAGCGGCACCTGCACACCATTCTCCAGCACGACGCTGTGCTCGTACCGCGAAATCGTCCGAATCGACCGCACGAGGTCGAGGCGCACGATGGCCGACCGGTGCGTGCGGTGGAACTGCGCCGGATCCAGCCGCGATTCGAGCACGCTCATGCGCTCGCGCAGCAGCCGCGGCCGCGCGCCCGTCACATGCAGGCGCATGTAGTACGTCTCGGCCTCGATCCACTCGATGTCGGCGACGCGGACGACGGTGAGATGATCGCGCTGGCGCACGACGAGCTGCGTGAGGAACGCCACGCGTGCGCTGACGTCCTCCGTCGGCGACGACGATGCATCACGCAGTGCGCGCGCCTCCAGTACGCGCTGCGTGGCGCGCGTCACCGCGTCCTGCAATCGCGCGGACGCCATGGGCTTGAGCAGGTAGTCCAGCGCGCGCGCCTCGAACGCGCGCACGGCGTGCTGGTCGTATGCCGTGACGAAGATGATCGCTGGTGGAACATCCTCCGGTTCCAGCCCCTCGAGCATCGCAAAGCCGTCCAGCTCCGGCATCTCGATGTCGAGGAAGAGCAGGTCCGGACGCAGCGCCGCAATCTGCACGCGCGCTGCGTAGCCGTCGCCGCAGAGCGCCACCACCTCCACGCCGAGCCGCGAGAGCTCGGCGCCAAGACCCTCGCGTGCGAGTTGCTCGTCGT
>JANOIJ010000402.1:0-22555 GCA_031407575.1 Gemmatimonadaceae bacterium
TAGACCTCCTTGTCGGCGGTGGCGAACGCGGCGCCCACGCCCACGCCGCGGTTGTTGCGTTCCAGGACCAGGAACTTGTCGTTGCCCAGCGCGACCAGCGCCGAGGTGCCGCGCCCGGCGGAGGACGTCTCCATCTTGTATGCGTACTGTGCGACGGCGTTACCGGTGAGAGTGCTGAACTTCACGATGCGCGCGTACACGCCGCTGCCCCCGCCCTCGTCGAGCATGGCGCTCTGGAGCATGGCGTACACGAACTGGCCATCGGGGCTGGTGGCGAGCCCTTCGAAGCCGCGGTTGCTGCGCTTTCCGAGGCCGTTCGGCGCGTCGCCCGCGTAGCTTGGCGTGCCGCTCGGGTCGCGCGGGATCAGGTTCGGCGGCGTGGTGAAGCGGCGAACCAGATCGCCATTGCGGTCGAACTCGATGAGTGACGGGCCATACTCGTCGGAGATGAGGATGTTGCCGGTGGCGGGATTGATGACGATCCCTTCCGGATCGAGCGCGTTGCCCAGCACGCTCGACGGACTTGGCGCGAGCCCACTCATCGATGACCCGCTGGACGAGAGCTTGATGGTCTGGGCAACCTGAAAGTTGCTGATCGCTCCCGTGCTCATGTTGATGTCGATGGTGAAGCGCTGGAGTCGCGTGTCGTAAGGCAGGAATCCGCCACCGGGGCCGCGGTCCGACAGTGCCCACCAGTCGTTGCGGTTCGCGTCGTAGTACAGGTCGGAGAACATGCCGAGCCGCTGGTCGAACACACTGCCGTTCGACAGGTCCGTCATGGCGCCGCTGATCGTGATGCCGTTCACGAACTGGATCCCAGTCACGTTCTGTGCAGATGCGGGAACCGACACCGCCGTGGCGAGCGCGGTGATGGCGAGAAAGCGAGACTTCATCGTGGCCTCGTAGCCTGATGCGTAAGTGAGTGGACGGCGAGCGGGTGCGCGGATACGCAGCCCAATGTCGTCTGGCCGACTCACCCGCGTATGGGGCCTGAGCGCGCTGGTGCGAGGTTTGGCACGCTCGTTACATCGCCGCGTCCGTTGTGTTGCGGAGTCGAGACAAAACCATGACACGTGCCCGGCATGGACGCTCACCCGGAAACGTCCAACCACGGCGCGACGCCGCGCGTAGACCTCTGAACAGGCCTTGGCCCTGTTCGCCCACCCTTCAGCACGCACATGCCCAGACGACCCGAACCCGCCGCGGCGCCGCCTGCCGCGACGTCGCCACGAGTGCTGCCCTTCCTTCTACTGCTGTTCGTGGGGAGCGGCGCGTGCGCACTCATATATGAAGTCGTCTGGTTCCAGCTCCTCGGGCTCGTCATCGGATCATCGGCCATCTCCATCGGCGTCCTGCTCGCGACGTACATGGGCGGCATGTGCATCGGCAGCCTCGCCCTGCCACGGTTCCTTCCGAGGACGTGGCATCCACTGCGCATCTACGCGGTGCTGGAGCTGGCGATCGGCATCATCGGGCTGTTGGAGCTGGCCCTCATTCCGCTCATCGGCAAGCTGTACTCGCCGGTGATCGGTCACGGCATCGGCGCGGTGATCATGCGCGGCGTGGTTGCGGCCATCTGCCTGTTGCCGCCCACGATCCTCATGGGCGCGACACTGCCCGCCATTGCGCGGTGGGTCGAGTCGTCGAAGCAGGGCGTCTCCTGGCTCGGCTTCTTCTACGGCGGCAACATCATCGGCGCCGTGCTCGGCAGCGTGTGGGCCGGTTTTTACCTGCTCCGCGTGCACGACCAGGGCGTTGCGACGCACGTCGCCGTCGCATTGAACGTCGCCGTCGCGGCGGTGGCGTGGGTGCTCGCATCGGTCAGCCCCGCGCCGGCGCGCAGCGATGCGGATGACGTCGCAGCTAGTGACGCGACCACGAGCAACGCGCGCGCAGTCTACATCGCCATCGGCATCTCGGGCGCGTGTGCGCTCGCGGCGGAAGTCGTGTGGACGCGATTGCTCTCGCTCACCTTCGGCGCATCGACGTACACGTTCTCGATGATCCTCGCCGTCTTCCTCGGCGGACTCGGTATTGGCAGCTCAGCGGGCGCGTGGCTGGCGCGCGTGGTGTCGTCGCCGCGTGGCGCATTTGCGTGGTGCCAGATCTGGCTCACCGTGGCCATCGCGTGGGGCGCCGCCGTGATCTTCGCTGCGCTGCCCAACTGGGGGATCAACCCGTCGCTGGCGCCGAGTGCGTGGTATTCGCTCCAGCTCGACATGGCGCGATGCGCGCTGGCGATTTTGCCCGCGGCGTGCCTGTGGGGCGCGAGCTTTCCGCTGGCGCTCGCGTCCATCGTGTCGGCGGGCCAGGATGCATCGCGCGTGGTGGGGCGATTGTATGCGGCGAATACGGTCGGCGCGATATTCGGCGCGGTGCTGTGCAGCTTGTTGTTGATCCCGATGTTCGGCTCGCAGGACGCGCAGCGCGCGCTGATCGTGCTCTCGGCGGTTGGTGCGGTGGTGTTGCTCGTCGCTTCTCCGAGCGCGACTGGTGCGCCTGACGCGGCGAAGACTCAGCCGAGGAATGTTGTCATCCTGAGTGAAGCGAAGGATCTGCACGTGAGCAGGACGCTGGCGATGGGACTCGCGATCGTGGCTCCCGTGCTGCTCGTCGCCACGATGCCGCAGCTGCCGGGCATCCTCGTGGCGCACGGGCGGTGGGCGGTGACCTGGCGCGATCGTTCGGACATCCTCTATGTCGGCGAGGGGATGAACAGCTCGGTGGCGGTGACGCGTGTGCACTCGAGCGGCGCCATCCAGTTTCACGTAAGCGGCAAGGTGGAGGCGTCAAGCCTGCCGCAGGACATGCGGCTGCAACGCATGCTCGCGCACTTGCCGGCGCTCGTGCATCCCGATCCCAAGTCGGTGCTGGTGGTTGGGTTCGGCGCCGGCGTCACGGCGGGGTCCTTCCTGCCATATCCGGGTGTGGAGCGCCTCGTGGTCTGCGAGATCGAGCCGCTCATTCCCGAGGTCGTCGCGAAGTGGTTCATGAGGGAGAACAACGGCGTCGCGACCGACCGCCGCACGCAGATCTACTTCGACGACGCGCGCAGCTTCGTGCTCACGACGGACGAGAAGTTCGACATCATCACCTCGGACCCGATCAACCCGTGGGTGAAGGGCGCGGCGTCGTTGTACACGCGCGAGTACTTCGAGTCGGTGAAGCGGCACCTCAAGCCCGGCGGCGTGGTGACGCAGTGGGTGCCACTGTACGAGAGCACCGTGGACGCCGTCAAGAGCGAGCTCGCGACGTTCTTCGAGGTGTTTCCCAACGGCACGGTGTGGGCGAACAACGTGGATGGCCACGGTTACGATCTCGTGCTGCTCGCGCAGGAGGGCCCGACGCGCATCGACATCGCCGCGTTGCAGCGGCGTTTCTCGGCCGCGGGCTACGCGCCGGTCGTGTCGTCACTGACCACGGTAGGCTTCAACTCGCCCGTCGCGCTGTTCGGCACGTATGCGGGGAGCGGGCGCGACCTGGCGCCGTGGTTGCGCGGTGCAGCCATCAACACCGATCGCAACCTTCGGCTGCAGTACCTGGCTGGAGTGGGGCTCAACCAGTACACCGAGGCGTCGATCTACGAGGAGATCTCCGCGCTGCGACGCACGCCCGACGCGTTGTTCATTGCGGACAGTGCGTTCAAGCGGCAGCTCATGGCCGCGATGCAGTAAGTTTGTCATCCTGAGCCACAGGCGAAGGATGACAATTACGGGCGCGCGAGCTCCACTGCCTTCTCCATCTGGGGATCCACGCCGCGAAGCAGATCAGAGACGCGACGCTGGATGACGACGTCGGGCATCGTCCCTCGTCCCTTTTCCGCAGGCGACACTGGGTTCCAGTAGTCGTACACCATGATGTTGAGCCGCAAGCCGGAATGCGGCAGCACGACGCGCGCGTTGAGCCCCGACGTATTGCCCTCGTACCCGCCCGCGCTCTCCTCGCCCACGAAGGTCGCGCGGCGATTGTGATGCAGCGTCGCCGTGACGTCGGCGGCGGTGGAATACGTGCCGCCGTCGAGCAACACCACGAGCTTGCCGAGGAAGGGCGTCGCGCCCGGTTGCCGTTCCGCGACCCCGCCGTGCAGCTCGGGCGTGGCCAACCAGCCGCCCGATGGGTCGGCAATCGTCCACTTTGCGTGATTCTCGAAGGTGCTCGTCTTCCACGTCGCAAACGAGGGACGAATGGACCGCAGGTGAATGCGGTCGAAGTAGCGGAATGGCTTGTCGAGGAATGATCCAACGAGCCGCGCGCCAAACAGATCCACGCCGCCGCCGTTGCCGCGGAGGTCGAGGATCACGGACTTGGTTCCCTTCTCGCGCAGCAACCGGAACACGGAGTCCAGCGCGACGGGGAACGTCTCGGCCTCGAAGCCGCGCACTTTGAGAATGCCGATGGTCGTATCGCGCGCAAATCGGAGCGAGATGTTGTTTCTCGGCCCATCGAATAGCGCGATGTTGGCGGTCAGCGACGCGTTCACCGGATTCGTATTCTTCGCGCGGTCTGCGGTCACGACGCCTGCGAGGGTCGCCGCCACGGTGCGACCGGCATCATCGCGGGCCGTCACGGTGAAATCGGCGGCGCGCTCGATGAACAGCCAGTAGTTCTGCGCAAAGCTGCGACCGAGCCGCGTCGCGCGGCCGGTGGGGATGAATCCGTCGCCAGGAATCATCGGTCGCATGGTGGTGAGGACGTCGCTCACGGGGCGGCCGTTGACGCTCACGACCTCCATGCCGGGCAGGATGGTCGAGTCGGCGGGGGTGTCGTTGAACTGGACGATCAGCTTGTTGCCTTCCACCACCACGCGAAGCGGAAACAGTGGCGCGTTGGTGAGCGCCGCCGTCGTCACACTGTCGTACTCGAGACGCGTATGGCCATCGCGAGTGGTCGCGAGGAGTGTTGCGATGAACGCCGTGTAGTCGCGTTTCGAGATCGGCGACGTGAGTCGCGCGCGGTAGGCGTTGAACCGAGCGTCCACCTCGGCCTTGGTCGCAAAGCGGTACAGTCCACCGTGGGCTTCTTCGAGCGCCGAGCGCAGGACGTCGAAGTCGGCGCGCGCGTCGGCGACGGAGAGGATTGTGTCGGCTTGGGGCGGCGCGAGCGAAAGGAGCAGTGCTGCGGCGATTGAGAGAAGCATGTGACTCGAGGTCCGGGTGGGCTTCGGGCGTTGGACAATGGTATGGCGCAAATCGTTGAGCACTCTCCGCGAAGGGTCGGCGTCGAGGCTGTTCGGGCGATGCGATGAGGGTCGGGCGGCGGGTCTCATTCCGAATTCGGGTTCATCACGGAATTCCGAACGCGCGCGAATCTTGAGGAAAGAACTACGTGGCGTCGCGAAATCCCCGAAGGGCGGGGTCCTGAGTCTGGCCGGATGCAACGGACGACGCCGGGTTTGAACCCAGACGGCGAACGCTGAGAACGCCACGACGCACGCTGAAAACGCTGGACTGCGCGGGACAAACCGCACGTTCACGAACTCAGAACGAACGACGCAGTTCCAGCGACGTCTGCGTGCGCAGTGTCTGCGTGTTGCAGCGTTCGCCGTCTGGATTTGTCACCGTCTCGACGTGTCTCGAAGCACGAAGCTCGGCCGACGGCGCCTTTCCCGGGATTCCGTGTAGAACCCGAATTTGGACTCGGTCCCAGGTGTGTCGTCCCGAGCGTAGAGAGGGACCTGCTTTTCCAGAGCCTGAGGGCAGAGCAGGTTCCTCGGTCGCGCTACGCGCTCCTGTCGGGACGACATCCTGGCAAAGCAGGTCCCTCCCTTCGAAATTCGCTCAGGGCACTAGCGTTGACGTATTCCGAATTCGGAATGAGGCGCCTTGTGAGACCCCCGCCCTCCCAAGTAATTGCTCGAATGAGGACGCTCACGAAATACCTCGCCGCCGCCGCGCTCGCGGTGCTGGCACCACGGCTCGCCGCCGCGCAGTTCCCGTCCCTGCCTGGGCTTTTCCCAACACCTCGCCAGAGATCGCGCCAAGGCCGCCGTACGACTCGCTGGTCCCGCTGCACTTGGGAACGAGCACGAAGACCTTCACGATGGCGCAGATGAAGGACTTCTTCTTCGTGCCGGACTGGTATCCGAACACGCATCCGAAAATGCCCGACATCGTCGCGCGCGGACGAAAGCCCGCAGTCTTCGCTTGCGCCTATTGTCACCTTCCGGACGGTGGCGGCCGCGCCGAGAATGCGGTGCTCGCCGGACTGCCGGTGGACTATATGATCCGTCAGGTCGCCGACATCCGCGACGGCACGCGCCGAGAGGCAAAGCCGGACTGGTCGCTCGCCGTGCGCATGCACTCGACTTCGGTGGCCGTCACGGACGCCGAAGTCGCCGAAGCGGCGCGCTATTTTGCGAAGCTGCGCGCGCGGAAGCGCCATTTCGTCGTCGAATCCGCCACCGTGCCACTCACGCTCGAGGCCGGCGGACTCTACGTCGAACGCGCCGGCGGACTGACCGAGCCACTCGGCGCACGCATCATGGAGCTGACGTCGGACCTGCATCGGCATGAGTTGCGCGATCCCAACGAAACCTTCATCGCGTACGTGCCCGTCGGCAGCATGGCGCGCGGCAAACGGCTGGCCAGGACGTGCATCGCCTGCCACGGACCATCGCTGCGCGGGGTCGGCGACGTACCGGCCATCGCGGGCCGCTCACCGACGTACATTTTTCGCCAACTGCTGGCGTTCCGCACCGGCGCACGCGCGACGAGCACCAGCGCACCCATGCAGGCGGCCGTCTCCGCGCTCGATCTCGACGACATGATCGCCGTGTCGGCATATGCCGGATCCCTCAAGCCGTAGCTGGCGCAGATCGCTATCTTCCCCGTGGATGCTGTCGGTCGGACGGTCGCGAGCACGTGATGTGTTCGAGGAAAGTCCGGGCTCCAACGGGCACACTGCCAGGTAACTCCTGGGCGATACGGCAACGTGTCGACGGAAAGTGCAACAGAAAGCAAACCGCCGATGGTGCTCTCACGAGCACACAGGCAAGGGTGAAACGGCGAGGTAAGAGCTCACCGCATGACTGGTAACAGTCGTGGCTCGGTAAACCCCAGTGGGAGCAAGGCCAAATAGGCAGCGAGAGGTGGCCCACCTCGATCAAGACGCTGCGGGTAGGCTGCTCGAGAGTGCGGGTGACCGTACTCCTAGAGGAATGACCGTCCGAGTGGCAACACTCGACAGAACCCGGCTTATAGACCGGCAGTATCCACTCCCCCTCCTGAATACAGTTTACCCACTTGGAGGACAGACTGTGCTCAGCGTTGGCGAACCGGCGTCGGGGCCGCTGCCGTAGGTCGAATTCAGCTTGACTGCGGCAGAGCTAGGATAAACGGGTCCGGACGGATGCAACGGAAACCGTTGCATTCGTGTTTTCTTGCTTTGACTGTGGATTCCCAGTCCGCTACGCCACCGCGGCTACAATAGGCCCCGCGTCGATGAGCTGCTTGCTTCGCGAATCCACGCGGAGATTCAGCCCCTCCAGCGAGCGAGCGCCGAGGAGGATCATGTCGCCCGGCTCGGCAAAGACGACCTCGTCGTTGGTCTCCGTGCCGCCGGCGTGCACGATCGCATAGCCGATGTCACGGAACACCGCGCGTCCATCCGCCGTTCGGAATCCCAGCCGTTTCTGGCGCGTGATGCCCAGCTGTTCCAATGCCGCCGTCGGCGCCCACGTCAGCTCGGCGCCGGTGTCCACGAGGGTGTCAGCCAGCGCGTGCTTTACGCCGCGCTGCAACGGATTCTCGATTTCGATGGTCGTTCGAAACGTTCCCATGTCGGACATGATACGCCTCCGGATGCAGATGCCGTCACCGTTACAATGCGTGCCGGTCCAATCTACTACTCGCCTCCGTCGACGTGCTATCGCCTCCCGCGAGCGTCGCTCATATTCCGCGCGCCTTCCCCGCCGTCGCCCACTGAACCATCCCACCCGACTCCATGTCCCCCGTCCTCGCGGAATTCATCGGCACCATGATCCTCATCGTGCTCGGCAATGGCGTCGTCGCCAACGTCGTGCTGAACCAGACCAAAGGACACAACGCTGGCTGGATCGTGATCACGGCCGGCTGGGCGTTCGCAGTGACGATCGCCGTCTATTGCGTCGGCAGTATCAGCGGCGCGCACCTCAACCCCGCCGTGACCATCGCGCTCGCGTCCATCGGCACCTTCGAGTGGGCGCGCGTGCCCATGTACATCGCGGCACAAGTGGGCGGCGGGATTGCCGGCGGTGTCATCGTGTGGCTGCTCTACCTGTCGCACTGGGCCGTGACGCCTGACGCCGGCGCCAAGCTCGCCGCTTTCTCGACCGGACCCGCGATCAGGAATCCGGTTGCCAACCTGACCTCCGAAATCATCGGCACGTTCGTCCTGGTCCTCGCACTGTCTGCGGTGCTGTCGCCCGGCAACTTCAGTCCCGGCTCCGACCTCGCCAAGGGAATCGGTCCCATGCTCGTCGGCGTCATCGTGTGGTCGATCGGCTTGTCACTCGGCGGACCCACCGGGTATGCCATCAACCCTGCACGCGACCTCGGGCCGCGCATCGCGCATGCGATCCTGCCTATCGCGGGCAAGGGCAGCTCCGACTGGGGCTACGCCTGGATTCCCATCGTCGGCCCCATCGTGGGCGGCGTGCTGGGCGCGATGTTCTACAAGCTCGCGTGGCCCGCATGACGTACATCCTCGCACTCGACGCGGGCACGACCAGCTCGCGCGCCATCGTGTTCGATCGCGCCGGTGGCATCGTCGCCGTCGCGCAGAAGGAGTTTCCGCAAATCTTCCCCAAGCCCGGCTGGGTGGAGCACGACCCGCGGGACATCTGGTCCAGCCAGGCGGGCGTCGCCGCCGAGGCGCTCCAGAAGGCCAACCTCAAGCCGGAAGACGTCGCGGCTATCGGTATCACCAACCAGCGCGAGACAACAGTGGTGTGGGACCGTTCGACAGGTCTCCCGATCTGCAATGCAATAGTCTGGCAGGATCGCCGCACCGCGTCCATCTGCGACAAGCTCAAGGCGCGCAAGCTGGATCGCGTCATCCGCAAGAAGACCGGCCTGGTCATCGACGCGTACTTCTCGGCGACGAAGGTCCAGTGGATCCTCCAGAACGTGAAGGGTGCGCGGGCCAAAGCCAAGGCGGGCGAGCTCGCGTTCGGCACGGTGGATTCGTGGCTCGTCTGGAATCTCACGGGCGGCGCGGTGCACGTCACCGACGCGAGCAACGCGTCGCGCACGATGCTCTACAACATCGTGAAGGGCGACTGGGACGACGAGCTCCTCGAGATCTTTGGCGTCCCGCGCTCGATGTTGCCGGAGGTGCGCTCGTCCAGCGAGGTGTATGCCGAGACGACGTTGTTCGGCGGTTCCATTCCGATTGCGGGAATCGCGGGTGATCAGCAGGCGGCGCTGTTCGGGCAGGTGTGCACGACGCCCGGCATGGTCAAGAACACGTATGGCACCGGTTGCTTCATGCTGATGAACACCGGCACGAAGCCCATCGCGTCGAAGAACAACCTTCTCACGACGGTCGCGTGGCGCATCGGCGATCGCACGGAATACGCGCTGGAAGGGAGCATCTTCATTGCCGGCGCGGTGGTGCAATGGCTGCGCGACGGACTGGAGATCATCCGGACGGCGCCCGACGTCGAGGCGTTGGCTGCGAGTGTTCCCGACACCGGTGGCGTCTATCTCGTGCCTGCGTTTGCGGGACTGGGCGCCCCGCACTGGGACCAGTACGCACGCGGCACGATGGTGGGTCTCACGCGCGGGACGACGAAGGCGCACATCGCGCGCGCCGCGCTCGAGGGTATCGCGCTGCAAGTGATGGACGTCCTGAAGGCCATGGAGAAAGACGCGGGCATCAGCCTCAAGGAGCTGCGTGTCGACGGCGGCGCGTGCGCCAACAACCTGCTCATGCAGCTGCAGGCGGACCTGCTCAACGTCCCGGTCGTGCGGCCCAAGGTGGCGGAGACGACCGCGCTTGGCGCGGCCTACCTGGCGGGGCTGGCGGTGGGCTACTGGAAGAATCAGGCGGACATCGGCCGCCAATGGCAGGTGGACCGTCGCTTCAAGCCCGCGATGAAGCCGGCCGCGCGTGCGCGCATCGCGAGTGGTTGGGTAAAGGCGCTCACACGTGCGAAGAAGTGGGAGGAGTTGTCATCCTGAGCGCAAAACTTGGCGCCCGGCGCGCGAGACTTGTCATCCTGAGCGCAGCGAAGGATCTGCACGTGCTGTTGCTGCCGTTCATGTTGTTGGCGTGCGCGCAATCTCCAGTGCCGAGACCCGCGCCAGTGAAGACGCCAATCATCATCGCGCACCGCGGCGCGAGCGGTCACCGCCCCGAGCACACGCTCGCCGCATACGAGCTCGCCGTCAGGCAGGGCGCGGATTTCATCGAGCCCGACGTCGTCATCACGAAAGACGGCGTGCTCGTCGCGCGACACGAGCATCGCCTGGACGAGACGACTGATGTCGCCGAGCGATTCCCCGCGCTCAAGACGACGAAGCGGATCGGCAATGATAGCGCGACGGGATGGTTCGTCGAGGACCTCACGCTCGCGCAGGTGCGCACGTTGCGCGCGCGTGAGCGGCTGCCGTCGCGCTCACATGCGTACGACGGGCAGTTCGGCATCCCGACACTCGACGAGGTGCTCGCACTCGCCGTCCGCATGTCCGGCGAGACGGGCCGGGTGATCGGCGTGTACCCCGAGACGAAATCGCCGAGCTATTTTCGCGGCCTCGGGCTTCCGCTCGAGGAGGCGCTCGTCGCCGCACTTACGAAGCACTGGCCCGACCTCGCCAGCGCGCCAGTGTTCGTGCAGTCGTTCGAGATCGAGAACCTGAAGCGGTTGCGCGGCATGACGACGGCGCGACTCGTCCAGCTCATCGATGCTGCCGGCGCACCCGCCGACGCGAGCGCAGGGGTCACGTATGCGACGATGGCGTCAGCCACGGGTCTGCGAGAGATCGCGCGCTATGCGCAGGGCGTTGGCGTCAACAAGCGGGTGATCCTGCCTGCCGGTCGCGACGGCGTGTTGCAGCCGCCAACGAGCGTGGTGTCCGACGCGCACGCGGCCGGCCTGCTCGTTCACGTGTGGACGTTTCGCTCCGACGCGCCCTTCCTCGCAGCGGCGTACGCAGGCAATCCGGCGCTCGAGTATCAACAGTTCGCCGCGCTCGGCATCGACGGCCTGTTCAGTGATTTCCCCGATCACGCCGTGGCCGCGCTGCGGCGCTGAAGCGCGGGGCGACGCCTCGGGCCAGCGATGTCATGCGGACCAGCTGTCATGCGGACCAACGTTGTCATGCAGGCCTACGTTGTCATCCTGAGCGCAGCGAAGGACCTGCACCTCTGTTCCTGCGTTGCCCGCCGGCCTGCGTGTGAACGCAACGACAGGTGCAGATCCTTCGCTGTCGCTCAGGATGACAATTGTAGCCATCACGCGACCCGTCAGTCCGACGCTCGCCGAGTGTGAGCTGACGCATCTCGCGCGCGAGCCGATTGATGTCGCCAAGGCAATCGAGCAGCACGGTGCGTACGAGGCGCTGCTGCGGACGCTCGGCGTCACGGTAGTGCAGGCCGCCGCTGCACCGGAGAATCCTGACGCGGTGTTCATCGAAGACACCGCCGTTGTGCTCGACGAAGTTGCCGTCATCGCGCGACCCGGTGCGGAGTCGCGCCGTGGAGAGGTGACGGACGTCGTCCGCGTGTTATCGGCGTATCGCCCGCTGGTTGCGATGACCGCACCGGCCACGCTGGATGGTGGCGACGTGCTGTGCATGGGCCGCACGCTGTACGTGGGCCGCTCGGGCCGCACGAACGCGGAGGGCATCCGCCAACTCGAGCGCGCCGTTGCGCCGTGGGACTATCGCGTCGTAGCCGTGGACTTCACCGGCTGTCTGCACCTGAAGACGGCGGCGACTGCCCTGAGCGACGACACGATCCTGCTCAACAGGGCGTGGGTATCCCCGTCATCATTCACGGAGTGTGAGATCATCGACGTCCACCCGAGCGAGTCATTTGGTGCGAACGCACTGCGGATCGGCAGCACGCTGGTGTACGGCGCTCAGTTCCCGCGCACGCGGGCGCTGCTCGAGCGCCGTGGGTTCCGTGTCGCGACGGTAGACGTGAGCGAGCTCGCCAAGGCCGAGGGTGCGGTGACGTGCTGCTCCCTTGTCATCCTGAGCCCTTCGACTTCGCTCAGGGTAAACTTCGCGAAGGATCTGCACGCGTAGTTTCGCAGTACGAGGTGCAGATCCTTCGCCTGTGGCTCAGGATGACAGCGCTGGCGGCTCAGGATGACAGACTTGTCGTCCCGACAGGAGCGTAGCGACCGAGGGACCTGCTTTGTCGTCACTCTTGCCTCGACTCCCGAAGCAAACGGTGTAGCATTCCTGCATGAACTCCATCCGCCGCTCCATCGCGTTTGCCCTCGGCGCAGCCGCGCTCGTCACCGCCCCCGTGGTCGCGCAACAGGCCGGCCCGCGCTTCGCCATCTCCTTTGCGAAGTCGGCACACGCAGGCCCCATCACGGGCCGAGTGTACGTCGCTATCAGCCGCATCGCCGACACCAGCGGCACACCGATCCGCCGCGCCGGCGAGGGCGGCGACCCGCTCTTCGGCCGCAACGTGGAGAACCTGGCCGCCGGCCAGACCGCAATGATCGACGCCCAGACGTTCGGTCATCCGTTGCAGAGCCTGCGCGATATTCCCGCTGGCCGATATCGCGTGCAGCCATTCGTGAACGTCTACACGAAGTTCGCGCGCGCCGACGGCAAGACCGTGTGGCTGCACATGGACCAGTGGGAGGGGCAGCAATGGCGCACGTCGCCCGGCAACATCTATGGCGAGCCCGTCACCATCACGTACGACCCGAAGTCGTCGGCGACCATTGCGCTCGTCGCGGACAAGGTCATTCCGCCAGTGCAGGTGCCCGCCGACAACGAGCAGGTGAAGCGCATCAAGTTTCAAAGCGCGATCCTCACCAAGTGGTGGGGACAGCCCATCTTTCTCGGCGCGACCATTCTCCTGCCGAAGGACTACGACAAGCATCCCGACACGAAGTATCCCGTTGTCTATCAGCACGGTCACTTTTCGCTCGGCGCGCCTGGAGGCTTTGGACGCACGGGTGGACGCGGCGGCGGAACGGACTTCACCTCCTATTGGAACGCGGACGGCACGCCGCGCGTCATCATCGTCACGCTCCAGCACCCGTCGCCGTACTACGATGATTCGTATGGCGTCAACTCGGCGAACAATGGCCCGTTTGGCGACGCCATCATGCAGGAGCTGCTGCCCGCCGTGGAGACGAAGTTCCGCGTCATTCGCGAGCCGTGGGCGCGATTGCTCACCGGCGGCTCCACTGGCGGATGGATCGCGCTCGCGCACCAGGTGCTGTATCCCGACTCGTACGGCGGCACGTGGTCGCTCTGCCCGGACGGCGTGGATTTCCGCTATCACCAGATCGTGAATGTTTACGCGGACACCAACGCGTACTGGCTGAATCGCGGCACGTGGATGAGGATCGACCGCCCGGACAACCGTCGGCCCGACGGCAACGTCACCACAATGATGAAGGACGAGAACTGGTACGAGCTCGTCGTCGGTGACAAGACGCGCTCCGGTGGCCAGTGGGACATCTGGGAGGCGACGTACGGCCCTGTGGGCGCGGATGGCTATCCGGTTCCGATCTGGGACAAGCGCACCGGCGTCATCGACAAGAAGGTCGCGGCGTACTGGAAGGAGCGCTACGACCTCCGCCACATCCTCGAGACCAAGTGGCCCACGCTCGGCCCCAAGGTCGCGAACAAGCTGAACGTCTACGTCGGCGACGCGGACACGTACTTCCTCAACATGGGCGTCCACATGCTGGACGACTTCCTGAAGAAGACGTCGAACCCGAAGCACACGGGCGAGATCGTCTTCCAGCCGATGGCCCCCCACTGCTGGGGGCCGAGCCTTGCGGAGCTCGTGCCGAAGATGACGACGCACATGGAGAAGCACGCGCCAACGGGCGCGGACCTCAGAGGGTGGCGCTACTAACATGATCAGTCATCCTGAGCCACAACGTTGTCATTCTGAGCCACCACGTTGTCATCCTGAGCCGCCACGTTGTCATCCTGAGCCACAACGTTGTCATCCTGAGCCACCACGTTGTCATCCTGAGCCGCCACGTTGTCGTCCTGAGCCAGAACGTTGTCATCCTGAGCCACAGGCGAAGGATCTGCACGTGCTGTTACGCTGTTCCGTTGCGCTGTTGATTTTCGCTCTGCCGTTCCAGGCACGCGCACAGGGCACGCTCACCCGCGCCGACTTCGCTCTCGTCGGACGCATCCTGTTAGCTGAGGATCGCCGCGATTCCACCGACGCCGCGCTCGCCGAGGGCACTCGACATTCCGACACACGCATTCGTGTGCTCGCCCAACGCGCGCGCGGCCGCATCGGCGACGCGAAGTTCGTCGCGCGCGATTCGCTGCCGCCGCTCGCCGCGCCAACCGTGTGGTCCGAGCCGGCGTGGCGTGTCCGGATGCGTGGGCTCACGGCGCAGAAGTTCGACTGCGCCGTGCTGCGCGGCGCGCTCGCGGACTCCGTCGTGCCCGTACGACTGCGCGCCGCGGATCTCGTCGCGGCGTCGTGCGCATCCGACGATGTTCTCGTTGCGACGCTCCGCGAATGGATCGACAAGATGCCGAATGACGTCACGCGTCGCGCAGCAGGACGCGCCTCGTGGCACTTGGCGGCGCACGCGGTGGTTGCGCTCGCACGCACTCGACCCGCCGACGCACGGCCGCGCATCGCGAAGCTCGCGCGGCACCCGCAGTGGCAGCTCCGCATGTACGCGGCGCATGCGGCAGGCGTGCTCTCGGATACCGTGCGCTTGCGCGCGCTCGTGCGCGACCGCAACGACAACGTCAAGGAAGCGGCGATCCAGGAACTTGTTAAGCTCACCGCACATACAGACGACGCGCTCTATCTCGCCGCGCTGCGTGGCACCGGCGCCCAGGCGGTGCGCGCTGCGGCGATCGCGCTCAAGGGGTCGCCGCGCGACGACGTGAAGGCCGCGGCCAACGCCGCCTTCGAGCGATGGGTCGCGCGCGCCAACGCGTCCGCGCACGACGTGCGCGTCGCACTGCTCGATATTGCGGGCCGCCCAGCCACCGACGACCGGCCGCCCGCCATCAGGGTGGAGTTGCCGCCACAGGTCGTCGCACTCGCACTCGGCGCGGACATTCGCGTGCGCGTGGCGATGGCACCGTCGAGCGGCGGTGGATCGTTCGTCGTTCGGCTGCGCGGCGACGTCGCGCCGATGATGGCCGCGCGCATCCTCGCACTCGCGAACGCGAAGTACTACGACGGGCTCACGTGGCAACGCGTCGAGCACGACTTCGTGATCCAGGGTGGAAGTCCGGGCGCGAACGAGTACGTCGGCTATCCGCAATTCCTGCGCGACGAGCTGGGCACGGTGCCACATGTGCGCGGCACCGTAGGCATGAGCACGCGCGGCCACGACACGGGAGATGCACAGTGGTTCGTCAGCCTGCGCGATAACATCCGGCTCGGACGCGATTACACCGTGTGGGCCGAGGTGGTGGAAGGGATCGATGTGGTGGACGGCATTCTCGAGGGAGATGTGATAGCGCGCATTCGGTGACTTCGCCGGGAGGTCCGTGAGATGTCGCAAGCGCCGCAACAGCAGTCGAGCGCGCAGGGCTACGAGCGGCCGCAGGTGCAGCGGCAGTCGCTCATCCTGAGCAGTCACGAGAACGAGGTCGAGTGGGAGCGACGCATCCTCGCCGTGGCGACGAGCCTTGCGTCACAACGCGGTGTCTCGCTCGACGAAGCACTGCACGTTGAAACGCACAGCCCTGCGTGGTGGGCGCGCGATAGTCTTGCGTCGCTGTCCGAGGGAAGCGTCGTCGTGGCGCTGCTGTCCGACGCGTTCCTCAGAGCGCTGCCGTCGTACAATCACGTGGAGGAAATGCTCGAGCGCGTCGGCCGGAGCGTGCAGGTCGTTCCGGTGATCGTCGGCAGTTGCGCGTTGGAGCAGACCCCGTTCATCACCCGACAGGCCCTTCCACGCTCGGAGCGGCCGCTGTCGGAGATGACGGCCGAAAAGGCGGAGGATGAGTTGCTCTTCCTCGCCGAGTTGATCCTCGAGCGCATCGCGCCGGCGAAGGAGCCGACGATTCCGCCCCGCTCGGTTCAGCACCTGCGGGCATTCACCATGGCGCAAAGCGTCGAGTGGCTGACACAACGCGCCGCACGGCATGCCTCGCTGAGGTCAGAGCCCGTGTCGTCACTGACGATGCTGACGGTGATGGCCATGCAGGGAAAGCCGGACACCGTGCCCGACTGGGTGTGCGACATCTTCCGGCGGGCGGTGGACGAGGGAACGGGCACCGAGATCGTGCGCGACGCGCTGGCCACTGTCATCGAGCCGAACTTTGTGAAGAAAGGGGGCGATGAGCACTACATGATGTCCGCCCTGGGTACCGACCTCTACGACGCATTTGCGTCAGCGCGAGAGATCGCCCGCAGGACATCCACTGATGACACCATTCACGCTCGCCACCTTCTGGCGGCGCTGATCACGGCCGAACGCGACGACGCACCACCGCCGTTGAAGGCGTTCGGCGTGGAACGCGGGGTGTTCAGTGAGGAGATCATCGAGTTCGTCACGTTCGATCCCGCCGAGAATCGCGCCGAGTGGGAACGCATCCTCCTCGGCCGCGAGGCTCCCGATCGCCGCCTCTTCGACTTCCACGCCGACAGTCCGGGCGACACCGACCTCCTCGGCATCGATCGCGACGTCGCGGCATTCGCGACGCTGATCGCGGCGCGCGACGTGAACCCGCCGCTCTCGGTGGGTTTGTTCGGCGATTGGGGCTCGGGCAAGAGCTTCTTCATGCGCCAGTTGCGCAAGGCGATTGAAGGACTGGCGCTCGAGGCTCGCGAATCGAACGAGATGCAGATGAACTGGCCGTTCTACAAGCGCATCGTGCAGGTGGAGTTCAACGCATGGCACTATGTGGACGGCAATCTCTGGGCGAGTCTCGTCCAGCACATCCTCGACAACTTGCGGCCCGCTGGCGACAAGTCCACCAGCCGGATGCTGCAACAGCACCTATTGAAGGAGTTGAAGTTCGCGACGTCCACGGAGGTGGAGGCGCGTGCCGCGGTGGTCGCGGCCACCACTGCGGTCACGGACACGAGGCAAACGCTCGCGGACGCCGATGCGGAGTTGCAGGAGAAGCGTGGCGAATTGGAGAAGCTCGCGGCGACTGACGTCACGACGACCTTCGTGCTCGAGGGCGTCGCGTCGTTCGCCAGGGAGACGATGTCGGAGCTGCGCATCGAGCCCCTCGATGCCTCCGCAGAAGAGCTGAGGAAGGCGCTCTCGGGTGCGAAGACTCTGGTGAGCGGCGGTTCCCCGCTGCTGACGCCGCTCCAGCGCTCGAAAGACCGCAAGCGCCGACGCCTCATGTTCGCACTGTCGCTCGGCGCCGTGCCGGCGGTGGTGCTGCTCGTGCGCTGGTACCTCAACGTGCTCGACGTCGATCTCTCCGGCCTGAGCGTCGACATCGCGTCGTTCGCGACAGCAGCCGCCGGTTTCCTCTCGGCGCTGATCGTGTGGGTCAGGAAGGGCTCAGTGTGGCTCGAGGCGCGGCGCAAGGAAGTGGATGAGGTGCAGAGACGGTACGACGCACGCGTGGCCGAGCTGCTCGCGGAGCATTTGCAGAAGGTGAGCAAGTTGGGCGACGAGGTGCAGAAGCAGGCCAACGAACTCGCCGCTGCGAAGCAGAAGCACGAGGAAGCCAAGCAGCGCGTCGCTGCCGCGACCGCCGAGCTGGAGGACGCGACGAGTGGTCGCCTGCTCGCGCGATTTGTGGAAGACCGTGCCGGCAGCACGGACTATCGCAAGCATCTCGGCGTGCTGGCGGTGGTGCGCCGCGACTTCGAGAACCTGTCGGACCTGATCCAGGAGGAAAACTGGCGGCTGCTTCCGCCGATCAAGGGCGAGGATGCGGCCAATCGCATCAAGCCAAAGTTCACCACGCTCGCCGACGAGCAAAAGGACGAGAACGTCCGCATCAACCGCATCGTCCTCTACATCGACGATCTCGATCGCTGCCCGCCAGGCAAGGTCGTGGACGTGCTTCAAGCGGTGCACCTGCTGTTGGCGTTTCCGCTGTTCGTCGTCGTGGTGGGTGTGGACGCGCGATGGATCGCGCGATCGCTGGAGTCGCGCTACCGCGAGCTGCTGCTTTCGGAGAAGTCGAATTCCGGCGATCGCTTCGAGGAAGTGTTCGGACGCGCGACGACGAACGACTATCTCGAGAAGATCTTCCAGGTGCCGTATTGGATTCGGCCGATGGACCAGTCCTCGTCGGCAGCGATGATTCGCGGGTTGTTGGAACGGTCCATTGCGCCACCGCCCGCGGGCCCGGACTCAGCGCATGCACCGGCGACGACGTCGCAGGAGAATGGGACTTCGTCGGAGGCGAATCCCGCGGCGATGAACATCGTGTCGGGCAGTGTGGCGCCGCCGTCACCAGACGATACTACCGCTGGGGCGTCAACCGGTTCGAACACCGCGTCCACCTCCGCGTCCGCGAGCTCGACAAATGCCGCGGACGCGGCAAGCGCGGCGAGCGCGACGGGGGGAGACACGCGGGAGAAGAACCAGGGGCGCACCACGGCAAAGCAGCAGCTTGCGAGTCTCGTCGTTCACCATGGGGAGCTCGAGATCATCAGCCAGCTTACGCCGCTGCTCGGCCGCTCGCCGCGGTCGCTGAAGCGCTTCGTCAACGTGTATCGGCTGCTGAAGGCTGGACTCACGCCCGCGGAACAGAATCAGTTCCACCGCGCGGGGCTGAGCGACAGCTGGGCCGTGCTGTTTCTGCTCGCCATCGATACCGGCGCGCCGATGGCGGCGCACCCAATCTTCGACGCCGTGCGCCACATCGCGTCGACCGACACTCCTACGCTCGGCCAGTTGCGCGTGCATTTGAACGACCGCATCACGCAGGGCCCATCTGCGCCCGACTGGGCTGCGGATTGGGGTCGCGTGGACCGGTGGCTCGAGGAGCAGTCCACCGCGTGTTCGAACGCTGCGGTCATGGCCGCGCTCGACCAATGGGCACCGCGCGTTGCACGCTACTCGTTTCACGCCGTGCGAGAGAAGCTGGGTTGACTTCCCCTTCACCTTCGGCGCACATGTCATCGATGAGTCGCGTCAGGTCGCTGGACGTCATGCGTGGTGTGGTGATGGTGTTGATGGCGATCGATCACGTGCGAGTCTACGCTGGCGTGCCGGCGGGCGGACCGACGGCGGGCGTCTTCTTCACGCGCTGGGTCACGCACTTCTGCGCGCCGGCGTTCGTCTTTCTCGCCGGCACCGCGGCGTACCTGCACGGCCGCAAGCTCGGCGACACGAACGCACTCTTGCGCTACCTGCTGACGCGCGGGCTGATGCTCGTCGTCCTCGAGCTCACGGTCATCCGCTTTGCATGGACGTTCAACGTCGCCTACAGCGAGTTCGTGCTCGCGGGCGTGATCTGGATGCTTGGCTGGTGCATGGTGCTGCTCGCGGCGCTGGTGCGCTTCACGCCGCGGACTGTCGGTATCGTCGGGGTGGCGCTCATGCTGTTTCAGCAGGTATTTCATTTCGTGCCTCGTGCGTTGCCGGAGCCGGCGCGCGGCGCAGTGGGCGTCGTCTACGAGTTCTTCTATCCGGCGGGGCTGGAGGGATGGTCGGCGATCAACATCCTCTACGTGATCATCCCGTGGATCGGCGTGATGGCGGCGGGCTACTGGTTCGCGACGATCATGACGCGCGAGCCTGAAGCGCGCGACCGCATCTGCCTTCGCCTCGGCCTCGCTGCGACGGCGGCCTTCGTGGTGCTTGGCGGGCTTGCGACGGTGATGCAGTCGACGTCGGACGAGCCTGCGCTATTCCGCTTCCTCAATCAGGGCAAGTATCCGCCGACGCAGTTGTACCTGCTCATGACGCTCGGCCCTCTCATCGCGCTGATGCCCGTTGCGGAGCGTGCGCGGGGCGTCATCGGGGAGACGTTCGCGGTGTTCGGGCGCGTGCCGCTGTTCTACTACCTGCTGCACATCCCGGTCATTCACATCTCGGCACTGATCGTCGGGATGATTCGCGAGGGCGCGATGCATCCCGAGTGGTATGCGAGTGCGCCGTATGCGCAGGTGCCCGAGGCGAATCGGTGGGGGCTGCCGTTGCTCTACCTCGTGTTCGTCATCGACGTCGCCGTGCTGTATTGGCCGAGTCGCTGGTTTGCGCGCGTGAAGGCGGCACGGCGCGACGGCTGGTTGCAGTTCCTCTGAAGCTGTCATCCTGAGTGCAGCGAAGGATCTGTACGTGTTGTGGGGTCACGCCGCCTCGGTTCTGTCCCCAGGGAAACAGGTCGAAATTATGGAACTACCACAAAGGCCGATCAGGAGCCGAACGAGCGCGGACACTTCGGAGGTGCTTCGGACTGGACCCGCAGCATCAGGGATGACAGCGCTATGCGTCGCCATGGGATTGGCGTTCGTGGCAGGCTGCGGCGCCAACGAGCCGCCGCGCGCGCTCACATCGCGCGAGCTCGACAACGTCACCGCGTTCGCCAACGCGCTTGGCTACGTCCGCTTCTTCCATCCGACTGACGCTGCCGTGGGCGTGAACTGGGACGCGTTCGCCGTGCGCGGCGTCCGGGCCGTTCACAGCGCAACGTCACCCGACAGCCTGGCGTCGGCGCTGACGTCGGTGTTTGCGCCGATCACCGAGCACGTGCGGTTCGCGACAACTGGCTCTCCGCTGCCGACGACTATTCCGAAGCCCGCCGACGCCACCCACGTTGTGTTCTGGAGACACCTCAGCGTGGGTTCGCCGAGCGGCGGCTTTCGTGCCCCTCCGAACATGACGTATCACAGCGAACGAGTCGTCGCCCCGATCCATGACATTGGACATCCCATCACGATCGATTCCGCAAGTGGAACCATTGTCTCGCTGCCGCCGGTGCCCGATGCGTCGCGTCCGATGATTGCCGCGCTTGACGGCGGCGTGTCGATGAGCATGCCGCTCGCCGTGTTCACGAACGCGGACACCGTCGAGGAGTCGCTGCGCGCGCCGGACCCGTCGCTCGTCATGGAGCGCTTTACGGCGAATGATCGAGCGACGCGTCTCGCCGATGTCGCACTCACCTGGTCGCTCCTGACACATTTCTATCCGTACTTCGACGTCGTCCACACCAATTGGCCGGCCGCCCTCGACGCGGCGCTCCGGTCCGCCGCGACGGACGCCGACGGCGATGCGTTGCGAGCAACGCTCCAACGGCTCATGGCGGCGCTGCACGACGGGCACGGCTTCGTTCGCGTCGCATCGGGCCCACAGGTGCAAAGGCACGACGTGCACTTCGAGTGGGTTGAGGGCCGCGTGCTCGTCACGGCGGTGGGCGACGCGGCAGCTGCGAGCGGTCTCCAGTTCGGTGACGAGGTGCTTGCCGTCGACGGCCTGCCGACGCAGACGGCGCTCGCCGAGCGGAGTACTCGCATTTCTGGCGCGTCGCCGCAAGTCATTCGGCATCGGGCAGTCCGGAGGCTGCTCGACGGCGATCCCCGCACCCGCGCGCAGCTTCGCGTCAGCGGCGCCGACGGTGCGGCACGCGACGTGAGCCTGATCCGATTGTCAAAGGTCGACGCCAAACCCAAGGCCATCGACTCGATCGCCGAGGTGTCGCCGGGCGTGATGTACGTCGACCTCGCGCGAGTCACGGGGTCGGCCTTTGACGCGGCGATACCCCGCTTGCAACAGGTGAAGGCCGTGATCTTCGACATGCGCGGATACCCCGTATCGGAGACAAGCAAGATCTTCGCGCATTTCACCGACACGCTTCTCTATTCCCCGCGCATGATGATGCCGGTGAATACGCTGCCGAACCGCGAGCGCATGGGATTCATCGATCGCGCATGGACGGTCGCGCCAGCGGCGCCGCGACTGACGGCACGACTGATCATCCTGTCGGGCGGCGGCGCCGTCAGTGCCGCCGAGAGCGCGCTCGGCGTGGTGGAGACGAACCGGCTCGGCGACATCGTCGGAGCGCCAAGCGCAGGGACGAACGGCATGATCAATCCGTTCACGCTGCCAGGCGGCCATACGGTGAACTGGACCGGCTTGCGTGTGCTCAAGCGAGACGGCACGCCGCATCACGGCGTTGGCGTGATACCGACTGTGCCCGTGTCGCCGACCGTCGCCGGAATTCGAGCTGGTCGAGACGAGGTTCTCGAGAGAGCGGTCTCGCTCGTAACGGGGCGTATACTCGGTGTCCGCGCCAGCGTGGTGGGGCTATCCACTCCCTCACCTTGACAGACTTTACCGCGCAGAGTAGTTTGCCATCCAGGGCTCGGCTGCCTCAGTCTCGGGAGAAATGCCATGCCCAGGTCTCCAGTAAGACTCATTGCCGCCATCGTCGTCGCGGCCACCGGCATCTATCTCGGCATCAAGTTGGGCATCTACGCCGAGGCGGACGACGCGCCGGGCGGTGTGCTCATCGCC
>JANOIJ010000406.1:0-16099 GCA_031407575.1 Gemmatimonadaceae bacterium
CCATCACGGTCACCGGCCAGACGCTCGGCGAGAACATCGCCGAGGCAACGACACGCAACCCCGACTGCATCCGCTCGATTGAGGCGCCGCACTCCGCGCGCGGTGCGCTGGCCGTGTTGTATGGCAGCCTCGCACCGGAAGGCGCGGTGATCAAGGTGGGCGCCGTGGACCAGCATGAGATGTGCTTCCGCGGACCAGCACGCGTGTTCGAGTGCGAGGAAGACGCCGTGGCCGGTGTCACTGCCGGCGTGGTGCGCGAGGGCGACGTCGTGGTGGTGCGTCATGAGGGTCCGCGAGGCGGCCCAGGCATGCGCGAGATGCTCGCCCTCACGAGCATGCTCAAGGGCATGCCGCTTGGCGCTCACGTCGCACTCGTCACGGACGGTCGCTTCTCCGGCGGAACGCGCGGGCTGGCGATTGGCCACGTCGCGCCCGAGGCGGCGGAAGGTGGTGCCATCGGGTTGCTCGAGGACGGCGACGTCATCGACATCGACCTCGCGCGCCGCGCGCTGTCGATGCTCGTGCCGGAGTCCACGCTCGCCGAGCGTCGTGCAGCGGCCGCGAGTAAGCCGCCGAGGGCGAGCCGGTTCACGCGCGGCTGGTTGGCGCGCTATCACGCGCTCGTCACGAATGCGAGCACCGGCGCCGTGCTTGCGAGCACACCGCGCGCCGCACACGTGCCCGTTCCGCACACGCCGGCACCTCCGCGGGTGAGCGCACCGCGCCGCGCCTGGCCGCTTGCCACACCTGCGCCGGCATTCGCCGGCCCAGGACCGTCCACCTTTGCCGGCGGAAAACTGTGAGCGCCGTGCTGACAGCGGAGCGCCCGCCGCAAGCGACCTTCGCGCATGCGGGCGGTGAGCGCCACGTCGACGCGCCCGAAGAGCGCACGGGCGCGCAGATCATGTGCGATGCGCTCGTGCGCGAAGGCGTGGACATCCTGTTCGGCATTCCAGGCGGCGCGATCATGCCGTTCTATCACGCGCTGTGGGAGTATCGCGGACGGCTGCGCCACGTGCTCTGCCGACACGAGCAGGGCGCGGGACACGCTGCCGAGGGATACGCACGCGCCACAGGACGCGTGGGCGTGTGCGTCGGGACGAGCGGTCCTGGCGCGACGAATCTCGTGACCCCCATCGCCGACGCGTGGATGGACTCCACGCCGATGGTCGTGCTTACCGGACAGGTCTCGAGTCTCCTGCTCGGCACCAATGCGTTCCAGGAAGTGGACATCACGGGCATCACGCTGCCCATCACCAAGCACAACTACCTGGTGTCCGACATCGCCGAGCTACCGCACGTGTTGCGCGAGGCGTTCTATCTCGCGCGCTCTGGGCGGCCCGGACCTGTGCTCGTGGACGTCACCAAGGACTGCCAGCAGGCGCGCGGCATCCCCGACTGGCACACCGAACTGGACCTGCCGTTGCGCCGTCCCACACCCACGGCGCCGGACGCCACCATCGAGCGCGCGGCGACGCTGATCGCGTCGGCGCAGAAGCCGTTGCTGCTCGTGGGCAACGGCATCATCCAGGGCGACGCGAGCGAGAGCCTGCTTGCGTTTGCGGAGCTCACGGGTATTCCCGTCGTCACCACACTCCACGGGCTCGGCGCATTTCCCGAGAGTCATGCGCTCAGCCTCGGTATGCCGGGTATGCACGGCGCCGTGCACGTCAATCGCGCCATCCAGGCGTGCGACGTGCTGCTCACCATCGGCGCGCGCTTCGACGACCGCGTCACTGGCCGCGCAGACACGTTCGCGCGAAAGGCGCGCGTGATTCACGTCGACATCGACGCGGCGGAGATCGGAAAGCTGATTCGCACGGAGGTCGGCATCGTTGGCGATGCGGCGCGCGTCATGGAGCAGTTGACCGATGCGCTGCGCCAGCGGGGCCGCGTTGATCCGGAAGCGCACGCCGGCTGGCTCGCTGAAATCCGCGGCGTCGAGAAGGCACGCGGCGCGCAGCAGGCCGCTCGTCCGGCCGTTGCACCGCATGCGCTCTCACCGCACGACGTGTACGCCGCGCTGGACGACGTCATCAACTGCCCGGAGCAGCGTTCGCGCTATCGGGTGGTCACCGACGTCGGCCAGCACCAGATGTGGGCCGCGCAATCCATCGCGTGGCATCGTCCGCGCAGCCACATCACCAGCGGCGGTGCCGGCACGATGGGCTTCGCCGTTCCCGCGGCACTTGGCGTGGCAATGGCGTGTCCCGACGAGACGGTCTGGGTCATCTGCGGCGACGGCGGCTTTCAGATGACCAACCAGGAGCTGGCGACGGTGTGCCAGGAAGGCATCACCAACATCAAGGTGCTCGTGATCAACAACGGCTACCTGGGCATGGTGCGCCAGTGGCAGGAGCTCTTCAACGGCAAGCGCTACAGCGAGACGCTGCTGTCGGCGCCGAACTTCGCCAAGCTCGCCGAGGCGTACGGCTGGACGGCATTCACGGTGGACAACGCGAGCGATGTTCGTCGCGCGCTCGACACCGCGGCAGCGACGGCCGGCCCAGTGCTCATCGATTTCCGCGTTGCGCAGGACGTCAACGTGTTCCCTCTCGTGCCGCCGGGCGAAAGCATCGGCACGATGCTCACCGAAGCGTAGGAGCCAGACCATGCCGTCGTCACACTTTTCCCCCGCGCCCAGAGTGGGCACACAACACATCGTCGCGCTGGTGCAGGACCGGCCGGGCACGCTGAATCGCATCGTCAGCGTGTTCCGGCGGCGGTCGCTCAACATCCAGCGCCTCATCGTGGAGCCCGTGCACAGCAACGGCGGTCGCGATGCGAACACGAGCCGCATGAGCTTCGCCGTGGAAGTGAACGACGCGACGCGATGCATCGCTGAGCTGCGCAAGATGGTCGGCGTGCTCGACCTCACGATCGAGACACCAGATGGCGCCGTAACAGCAGCACAGTCCGACGAACTGTGGTTCCGCTCGGTCCCGCAGGCGGACGGCGCGTCGTAGCACTGGTGCACGGACAACACGCGTCGAGCCGGACACATCCCACTACTTCCACAACGAGACCATTCGTGCCCCAACTCTACTACGATTCCGACGCCGACCTTGCCCGCCTGCGTGAGCGGCCCATCGCCGTGATTGGCTATGGCTCGCAAGGGCACGCCCACGCCCTCAACCTTCGCGACGCCGGCTGCGACGTCCGCGTCGGGCTTCGCGAGGGCTCGTCAAACGTCGCCCTGGCGCGTGCAGCGGGCTTGTGGGTGGAGACCGTCGCGAACGCGGCGCGCGACGCCGAGATCATCATGATGCTCGCGCCGGATACCGAGCAGCGTGCAATCTACGAGCAGGACATCGCGCCGTATCTCACCGCGGGCAAGACGCTGATGTTCGCGCACGGATTCAACATTCACTACGCGCAGATCACGCCGCCCACTGATGTGGACGTCAGCATGGTGGCGCCCAAGGCGCCGGGTCATCGCGTTCGCGAAGTGTACGTCGACGGCGGTGGCGTTCCCGGGCTGGTGGCGGTCTCGCAGGACGCGAGCGGCAATGCGCTGGCGAACGCGCTCGCCTACGCGAAAGGCATCGGCTGCACGCGCGCCGGCGTGCTGGAGACGACTTTCAAGGAGGAGACGGAGACCGACCTGTTCGGCGAGCAGGCGGTGCTCTGCGGCGGCGTTTCGGCCCTGGTGAAGGCGGGCTTCGAGACGCTGGTCGACGCTGGCTACCAGCCGGAGGTCGCGTACTTCGAATGCATGCACGAGCTCAAGCTGATCGTCGACCTGATGCATCAGGGTGGACTCAACTACATGCGCTACTCCGTGTCCGATACAGCCGAATTCGGCGACTACGTCGCGGGCCCGCGTGTCATCGGCGAGGAGAGCCGGCAGGCAATGCGCGACCTGCTCGCCGAAGTGCGCGACGGGAGCTTTGCGCGACGCTGGATCGAGGAGAATCGCATCGGCCGCCCGAACTTCAACCGTTCGCGCGAAGCGGATGTCGATCACCAGCTGGAGCAGGTGGGGCGCGATCTTCGGCGCATGATGCCGTTCGTGCAGCCGAAGGAAGTGGTTCCGGGCGGCGCCGTGGCGTCGGTCGCCTGAGGAACTGCGGTGCGAGCATGCCGCTTACGTGGCCTCTGCTCGCGCCACCTGGAATCCGCGATCGGCTGCCCAGGCCCCGACATCCCCGCGTTGAATGGCGGCGGCCATCAACTCGGGGAACGCATCCGGCGTGCACGCAAAGCACGGCACGCCGAGTGACGCGAGCGCAGCGGCGGTCCGCGCGTCGAACGACGGCGCGCCGTCGTCGCTGAGCGCGAGCAGCGCGACGACCTGCACACCAGCGCCCACGAGCGCCGCGGCGCGCTCGAGCATCCCATGCCGGTCCCCTCCCTCGTACAGGTCGGAGATCAGCACGAGGATTGTGTCGTGCGGCGCGCGAACGAGTCCCTGCACAAAGCCAAGCGCGCGATGAATGTCCGTTCCGCCGCCGAGCTGCACGCCGAACAGCAGGTCGACGGGATCGCTCAGGTGATCCGACAGGTCCACGACCCCGGTGTCGAACACCACCACGCGCGTGCGGATGGCGCGAATGGACGCGAGCGCAGCGCCCAACACGCCCGCATACACGACGGACGACGCCATCGAGCCGCTCTGGTCGATGAGGAGGATCACGTCGCGCAACGCGCTGCGCCGCCGCCCATGTCCGATGAGCGTCTCCGGAATGATCGTCCCGTGCTCTGACTGATAGTGCCGAAGATTGGCGCGAATCGTTCGATGCCAATCGATCTCCGAGGCGCGAGGGCGGCGCGTGCGCGTCGCGCGACTGAGCGCGCCGGTGACGGCCTGCTGGAGGTTGGCGGCAAGCCGTCGCTCCAGGTCGTCGACGACTTTCCGCACGACGATGCGCGCCGTCTCACGCGTCTTCGCCGGCAGCACGCTGCCGAGCGACAGCAAGGTGCCGACGAGATGCACGTCGGGCTCCATGGCGGCGAGCAACTCGGGCTCGAGCAGCATGCGCTTGAGGCCGAGCCGATCGAGTGCGTCCTGCTGCATGACGCGCACGACCGTCGCGGGGAAGTATCCGCGAATGTCGCCGAGCCAGCGCGCCACGTTGGGCGACGACGCACCGAGTCCGCCGCGCCGGTCGGCGCCTCGTCCGTCGCCATCGGCGTCGCCGCCGCCGTAGAGCGAGTTGAGGGCGCCGTCAATCGCCATGGCATGCGCGTCGAGCGTGAGCACGCTGCTCGTGTCCGCCTCGGGGCCAATCACCAACCGCCACCGCCTCAGCCGCTCCTCCGCGGCGCTGGTCATCGTTGCGTCAGGCATCGGCGTTCACTCCTGCGTGCTCCAGTGGCTCACCAGCGCTCAGCCCGAGGAGCACTGCTACTGTGGCGACGACAGGCGCTGCGCGCTCCGCGTCGAAGGCGTGCCGTGCCTTCGTCGTGCGCGCTGCGATCGACGTGGAACCCGCACCGGCAGCACGCTCGCCGAGCAGGCGACGCTCTGGCGCGGAGAACGTGGCAATGGTGCGCCGCAACAGCGGAACGACGGACATGAATGCGTCAGGTCTTAGCGTCGTAAGCCAACCGTCCAACAGCGACCAGAGCGTGACGTCGTGCGCGAGCAGCGTACCACTGGCGCGCAGGAATCCGTCGACGAATGCGGCGGCGGCGGTGGGGTCCGTGCCTGGCGAGAGCGCAGCCGACCAATGACGCTCCACGTCGAGCGGCGCGAGCGTGCCGGAGTCCAGCAGCAGACGACAGCAGCGGCCGGTAACGACGCCATGTACGCCGTGCAGCGCCAGCACGCGCTCGAGTGCCGAGCGCCAACCGGCGGAGAGCTCCGCGTCCTGCAAGCGGAGGAGGGAGTCGTGGATCGCGACGATGTGTGCGAACATTGCGTCGGCGGCATCGTCGTCCAGCGACGCGCATGCTGCTGGCAGGCCAGCATCGATGCGCGCGCACAACGCGGCGACCGCGTGTCCGAGGAGCAGCTGATCGGTTCCGCGTACGTCGCCGTAGCGCAGGGTCCGCGCGATGGGAGGCATGGCGGCGCACAGCTCGCTGAAGTCACCCGCCACGGCCGCCAGTGCATCGATCTGCACGATGGCGTATCTCGCCGCGCTGGGCACGTCCGCCAACAAGAGGCGCCCGAACAATGCCGCGAGCTCCGGAAGCGTGTTCACGGTGCTGGCCAGATGCGTCGCACGCGCGGTTGCCGCGTCGGCAATGGTCGTCCCCCACACGGAGGCTTCGATCACCGAGAGCGCGAACTCCGGCCGCCACTCGAGGCGCCACACTTCCTTGAACGTCCCCTTGCCGGTACCGCGCTCCGACGCGCCCCACGGGATGTCCAGCAGCGCGAGGCGGTGCAGGAGGGTGCTGCGCTCGAGGTCGGTCGCGTTGCGAAGGTCGAGCTCCAGCGCGCGCTGGCTCGCCTCGACCTTGAGGCGGAGGCGCTTCTGCTCGCGCGCGAGCGACTGCTGGAGCGGCACGGCTGGCGCGTCGGCCGGCACGGCGCCGAGTGCGTCGCCAACGATGAGTCGCTGGCGCACCAGCGCGAGCGGGACGCCGTTGCCGTGCAGCAAGGCGGCATGCGTCGCCTCGTTCAACTCCCCCAATCCGGCCACAGCGCGGCCGCGCAATGCGGCGAGCACGGACGCGAGACGCACCGCATCGATCACCTGTGCGGATGACGCGTCGATTCCTTCATCGCGGAGGACGCGGGCGACGCGCGCCATCCACGCGACGGATGCGTCCTGCGTGGCACCGTGCTCCCAGAGATGGGCATACCAGCCCGGCGATTCGATGCCGGCGCCATAGCCACTTTCTCGCGCCAGGCGTGCTGTGGTCCACGGAATCCAGCCTGCCAGCACCTTCATTCGTGGGAGCCCCTTGAGTAGCGCGGCATCTGCCTTCGCGGTTGGGCGCGTGGCGAGTGCGGGGGCATGCCACGCACCGCAGACGACGGCGATACGCTCGAACCCTTCGCGCTCGGCGTTGCGAATAGTCTGACGCATCCATGCTTCGCGCCGGAGTTCGAGCAGGGTGTCGGGGTCGGTGGGATCCGTGGGGGCGTCTTCGCGGATGGCGCTCATGATCTCGAGCACTGCGTCGAAGGCGCCCGTGTGGTCGCGTCGCTCCTCGACGAGGTGCTCCCACCAGCGTTCGCCATCGGCGTATCCGGCCGCTTCGGCGACGAGTTGGAAGGGGTCGCGTCGTGTGGCCGCCGGGGGCCCCCCCCCGACAACCAAGTTAGGTTCGCCCGCGCTCTCCTCCGTCACCATTTCAGCGCCCGCGTCATCATCCGACTGCGACTCCAACTCCGCTTCCCTCGCCGCCTCCATCGCCAGCACGTGCGACACCGGCAAATCCATGAAGCGCACAGGAATCCCGCGCTCCAGCGCGTACAGAATCGCGATCCATTCCGGCGAGAACATCGCGAACGGATAGTAGACCGCGCGCCGAGTCTCCTCCGATGCGTGCACGAGCAACGCAACGGGAGGCGACATCTCGACGTGTGCCGCAAGCGCGATCACGTCGTCCGCGTCCGGCGGTCCCTCGATCAGCACGACGTCCGGCGCAAGCGAGGCCAGCGCAGCGCGCAGGCTGCGCGCTGAGCCAGGGCCGTGGTGCCGGATGCCGAAGAGGGAAACCATGGCGGTCGCTACGACTCGAGTCTCGAGCGCACCGCGCGGTAGAGATCCTTCCACCCGTCGCGCTCCTTCACCACCGTCTCCAGGTACTCGCGCCATACGATCTCGTCCTGCACCGGATCCTTGATCACTGCGCCGACGAGACCACTGGCGATGTCGTCCGCCGTGAGTCGCCCGTCGCCGAAATGCGCTGCCAGCGCCAGGCCCGACCCCATCACCGAGATCGCCTCGGCGGTGCTCATCGTGCCGCTGGGTTGCTTGAGCTTCGACTTGCCGTCCTCGGTGCGCCCGTTGCGCAGCTCGCGAAAGACCGTCACCACGCGGCGAATCTGTTCGAGTGCGGGCGCCTCGGCGGGAATCTCCAGTGCGTGTCCCAGCGCAGCCACGCGTCGCTGCACGATCTCTACCTCCTGCTCTGCGGTGGCAGGGACGGGAAGGACGACCGTATTGAATCGCCGCTTCAACGCGCTGGACAACTCGTTCACGCCGCGGTCGCGCGAGTTCGCCGTCGCGATGACGTTGAATCCGCGGCGCGCCTGCACCTCCTCGTCGAGCTCGGGGATGGGCAGCGTCTTCTCGGAGAGAATCGAGATGAGCGTGTCCTGCACCTCGGCGGGAATGCGCGAGAGCTCTTCCACGCGGGCGATGGCGCCGAGCTCCATGGCGCGCAGGATGGGACTCGGTACGAGTGCGTTGCGCGACGGCCCTTCAGTGAGGAGACGCGCATAATTCCACCCATAGCGCATCGTCTCTTCCGCTGTGCCTGCGGTTCCCTGGACGAGTAACGTCGACCGTCCGGAGATCGCGGCGGCGAGGTGCTCGGAGACCCACGTCTTCGCTGTACCAGGAACACCGACGAGGAGCAGTGCGCGATCCGTGCAGAGGGTTGCCACGGCTATCTCGATGACACGACGGTCACCAACGTACTTGGCGGTGATGTCAGTGCCGTCACTCAGCGTGCCACCCATGAGGTACGTCACCACGGCCTGTGGCGAGAGGAGCCAGCTCGGAGGACGTGGGCGTTCGTCACTCGCCGCCAGCGCACGCAGTTCGTCCGCGAACTCCTGCTCGGCATGCGCGCGCAGGATTGGCGTGGTCTCGGTCATTTGTCGAGCTCCTGATAGAGTGCGTGGCGAAACATGAGGACGGTGGTGAATCGATCGATTGCGCGCGGGAGTCCGCTGGACAGTTCTGCATCCGTGCGGCATGCCTTGTCTGCGTCGGCCGCGAGCATGTGCGGCATGTGCAGCGCGAGCGCGGGGAGGATCTGCGCGAGGCGCCACGAGCCTTCGCTCGCAGCGGCGGCGATGCGCGTGGTGAGCCAGCGGAGCACGGTGCGCGCGAATGGCATGCTCCAGTCGTGATCCATGCCGGCGAGCAGCTCCAGCGTGGGCAGAGAGGCTGGTGCCGCGCGCAGGGCTTCGGAGACGAACGCCTCTCGACGCACGGGATCGAGCACACCGAGCAGTTGCAACGGGCCTGGAACAGGACCGGCGGACACAGCGGCTTCCGCACCGGCCCGCAACAAGCCGTCCGCCCACTCCGCATCGCGATGGGTGATTGCGGCAAGCGACCACCCTGACAACATGGCGGCCGACCATTCGCTCTCGCGCGCGAGCGCAACCAGCGCGGCCGGCTTCACGCGCCACGTCTCGCTCCATGTCCGCGGCGGCACGGCGCCAATGACCTGAATCAACCACCATGCCCGCTCGCCGAACGCCTTGGAGACTGGAGGCTTTAGCGCGATGCCGTCCCGGGCCATCGCCGCGTCGGATTCAGTGGGGAGGTTCACGGTGAGTTGCGCGCAGCGCAGGCCCTTGCGCGGCTGGTACGAGATCAGTGCCGACGCGCGCGCCGCCATCCGCACGCCGAGCGCGCTCGCCGGCAGGCGCGTCAAGAGCGATGAGGCTTCCTCGCGCACTTCCTGTCGCCGGTCATCGAGCGCCAGCTCGAGGAGAGGCTCGTCGGCCGCCTCGAGGTTGATCCGCAGTCCCGCGATCAACATCGCGCGCGCGGCGGGAGATTCCTCGGCGAGCGTGGATTCGACGAGCGTGCGTCCGAGTGCCGCGTCGTGCGCGCGCACGTGCTGGAGCAGGGCTTTCCGCTCCGGCGCGCTGCCCAGCTCCCATGCGCTGCGAAGGGCGGCGGCGTCCAGTGGCCGTTCGATGGCGTACGCCCACTCCGCATTGTGCGTGGCGAGCCATCGGCCGCGCGCACCCAACACTCGCGCAATCTGCGCGCGCACCGCGGCGTGCTGCTGCCCGTGCTCGAGCAACGCCGGGAGCGACGTGAACGGGACCCGCCATCCGCGCGCACTCACCTGGTCCAGCCATTCCGGAAGTACCTCGACGTTGGCGCCGGCAAGCATCGCATTCAACTGACCCGCCAGTGCATCGCGCACCAGGCTGTGGTGCGGATCTTCATCCGATGCACTCGCTGCCAACTCTCCGCGCGCAGTGTCGGGGATGCCACCTGCCAGGTCTCTGAGCGTCAACAGGGCCGCTTCGCTCAGCAGTGCGCCGGGCGCATCATCCTGCGAAATGCGCGAGATCATGTCGGCGACGTCGGCTTCCTCGGCGCTCCGTGCAGCGGTGGTCGCGTGATCCGTGCCGAGGAGCGCAGCGCGAACCAACATCGTGAGGGACGATGGCTGCATCGTCATGGTCGGACTGGGGCATCGAGGGGAACGAGCCTTCCGTCGACGCCAACGGCGAGCGGAAGGAGATCGTCGCCGTTCCACTCGCCGCTCACAAAGACTGGATTCCCACCGCTGAGCGCGAGGAGCAGCCATGGCGACTGGAACCGTGGTGACACCGGGATCACGTCTCCCGCACCATCGCGCACGAGCCATCGACCATCCGCTACGGTCGGCACGACGTCGTGCACGACGAGCGGAACCTGCTCCGTCCAGGGATCTCGCGCGAGCGCAGTGGCGAACGGCGCCGTCGCATCGCGGAGATGTCTCGCCGCGGCGGACAAAACCGTCGTCGCGGCGCTATACGCCGAATCGTCTCGCGAACGAATCGTCGCTCGGTAGACGTCGCCGGGAAAGAACGCGAGCTCGCCAGTGAGTTCGCCGCCAACTGGCGGCAGCGCATCGGCGAATGGAACCTTGGCGTGCGCAAAATGCAGGAGCAATGCGATGCGTCCTGACGCAACGCCCATGAGCCACGTCCGGCGCGCGCGGAGCGTCTCGTCGTCGAGGACGACCTGGCCGATGACGATCCAGCGATCGCCAACGGTGGGGCCGCGCGTCAACTCGGCGTCGCTCGTCGTGAATCCCATGCGCGCGCGGACCGTCGCCTGCAGCTCGGTTGGCAGCGTGTCGAGCCGCTGGTAACTCTCGGCGAGGAGGTGCAGTCGTGAAAGTTGCAACAGCATGCGAGCGTGCCAGCCCTCGCCACTCGTGCGCGATGCACCAAGTTGGCGGACCAGGCGCGCCGCGCCCGGGGCCTGCGCGTCGACGAGCCGAGCAGCCATCTCGTCGCAGAACGCTGCGGGGCGGCTGTGTGCAATCGCGAGCCCGGCGCGAATGATGTCGCGCAACCAGAGCGCGAGCTCGCCGACACCGCGCGCGACCTTCTCTTCACGCGCAGCGGCTCGCCGCTGCTGGGCCTCGACGTCTACCGGACCTTCGCTCGTGTGCGACCGAGTTTCCTGCCGAGCCGCCTTCTTCTCGGCGCGCTGTTCGCGTGAGTCGAGCCACTCGCGCACCCATGGCGGCACTGCACTCGTGGGAACGTGGTCCGGCATTGCAACAAGCAACAGCAGGACGCCGAGCGCGTGCTTGCACGGAAACTTCCGGCTGGGACACGAGCAATGAAACGCCGGCGCGCCAAGGTCCACCTGCACCTGGTATGGCTTGGCGCCGCTGCCCTGGCATGCGCCCCAGACGATGACTCCCGTTTCATCGCGGCCCGTTCCTGCCCACTTTCGCGGCGTCGCGAGCGCTGCGCCCGCCTTGGCCGATGCGGCATCGGGCGCGAGTGCGAGCACCTGTTCGCTCGTGATGGTCGTCACGACGGGACGTGCCGGTAACCCGCGCGGCGGCGACGAAAGTACGGGATCAGACGCCGATGTCCTCGTTCCACAGCTCGGGATATCGCTCGATGAACGCACGCATGAGCCGGATGCACTCGGCGTCCTGCAGCACTTCGACCGACACTCCTCGGCTGCGCAGCAGGTCCTCTTCGCCAGTGAAGGTAGTGTTCTCGCCGACGATCACGCGCGGGATGCCGTAGAGGAGGATCGCGCCCGAACACATCGCGCAGGGCGAGAGTGTGGTGTAGATGGTTGATTCGCGGTACACCGATGCCGGTTGGCGCCTCGCATTCTCCAGCGCATCCATCTCGCCGTGGAGCACCACGCTCCCGCGCTGCACGCGCCGATTGTGGCCGCGGCCGATCACGCGTCCGTCGTGCACGAGCACCGCCCCGATCGGAATGCCGCCTTCGCGCAGCCCTGCTTCCGCCTCGGTGAAAGCGGCGCGCATGAAATCGTCCATTGGTCACTCCAGGCGTCGTGACACCAAGACTAACCACGAACGCACCGCTCGTCCGATGGAGTGGCGCGACACGTCGTGCTGGACGACTCATGAGCCCGGCTCGTACGTTGGGGCCTGTGATCATCCCCAAACAGCCAGTCCCGTCCGCTCCTCCCGAGAACGCCCCGAGCCCACACGATCCGGAGCTCCGTGCGGCGGGTCAGCTCACGAGTCCCACATGGGAGCTCGAGCTGTTCCTGTCCGGCGCGTTCGTGTTTGCGTCGTTCCAGTTGCCGGACGTCATCGAGGACGTATTCCGGCGGCTCGAACCGCACATGACCGAGTCCACATCGTTCATCCTCCTTATGGGGACGCTCTACGGCAAGGCGATTGCGTTCACGCTCATCGCCACGTTTCTCGTGCACCTGGTGTCGCGCGCGCAGTGGGTGGCGTTGCTTGGACTGCAATCCGTCTTTCCGCGCGGCATTCGCTGGGACGAGATGAAGCTCGGCCCCAATGCGCGCGAGGTGTACCGGGCGTCCACCCCCGATCTTGGAAGCGTCATCGCCCGCGTCGACAATTTCTGCAGCATCGTGTTCTCGGCGGGGCTGCTCGTCGTCGTTGTGTTCGCCTATTCCACGATGCTGGTCACGCTGATGTCCAGCGGCGCCTACCTGCTGGCGCTGGCCTTCACGCAGGGCAGGGGAACGCAGCGGTATCTCATGCTCATTGGCGCGCTCTTCGCCGCGCTTCCTCTCGTCGCAACGCTGGTCGACCGGAAGTTCGGCGATCGTATCGCGCCGGGATCGCGCGGGGCGCGGATACTACGCGCAATGCTGCGCTTGTCGCTCGTCCTGAGCATGATGCACGTCCTCGGCCCAATGATGTGGACGCTCATCACGAACATTGGCCGGATTCGCGCGGTGGCAATGCTGTACGTGGTGCTCGCCGCGATCCTGCTGCTCTCCGTCGCCGACCGCCTCGCGCAGAGCGACCGCCTGTCCCTCAACTCGTATGACTTTTTCGGCGCGTCGCGAGGTCATGGCGTGCGCTACCAGAACTACGAGAACCAGCGCGTCGACGGTGAGACCTATTCTCGGGTACCGTCCATCCAGGCCGACATCATTCGCGATCCCTACGTCAGGCTCTTCATCCCGTACTCTCCGCCACGTCACAATGCCGCGGTGCGCAGGCAGTGCCCTGACGCGAAGCCGCTCCAGGAGCGTGGCGTGCAGCTAGGCGCCGAACCGTCCCTTGACGACTCACTCGTGGTGCCGGTGCTGGCGTGCCTGGCACGGTTGCATGCCGTGACGTTGGACGGCGTGCCGCAACCGGAGCTGCAGTTTTCGTTCTATGAGCAGCCGCGCACGGGGCTCAAGGGCATTCTGGCATACCTCCCCGCGGATTCGCTCGCGCGAGGCAGGCACGTGATCACACTGCTGTCCATGCCCCCGGTGCAGCTGCCCACGGACAGTGCACGGCTCGCGAACGCGTCCTGGAAGAAGCCACTGGAGATTCCGTTCTGGCGCTGAGCGTCAACGCCGCGAGTGGTTACCGCATTCCTGTATTGCTCACGAACGCCAGCCGACTCCCATCGGGCGACCATGACGGCACGTTGATCGTGCCCTGGCCGCCATAGACATACGCGACGACGCGAGACGTCCCGCCGCCGATGGGCATGATGCGCAGCAACACGTGCTTGTAGAACGGATGGTCGTTGGCGGGAATGTCCGGCGGAAATGCGATGTAGGCGATCCACTTCCCGTCGGGCGAGATGTGCGGGAACCAGTTGTTGAATCGGTCGTTCGTGACCTGCTCCTGTTCGCTGCCGTCCGGCTTCATGCGCCAGAGTTGCATGCGGCCCGTGCGCGCGGAGTTGAAGTAGATGAACTTCCCGTCCGGCGTGTACTCCGGCCCGTCGTCCACTCCGTCGGTGGACGTGAGCCGAATCTCCTCGCCACCATCGGCGGCGATCTTGTAGACGTCGATGACGCCATTGCGCTGGCCGGCATAGACGAGCCACTTCGCGTCCGGCGACCACCCGTGAAAGTACGATGGCCCGCGCGTGGTGACGCGCTTCGGCGTCCCACCCTCCGCTGGCAGCGTGTAGATGATCGAGCTCCCGGCGTCGTCTGCGCTGTGGTGGCTGATGCCCATCATCGTGCCGTCGAACGACAACACGTGATCGTTGTTGTTGCGAATCGCAAAGCCCGTGTTGATCACCGTCGGCGTTCGCGTCGCCAGATCGAAGCGGTACAGCCGGCCTTCCTGCGCGTAAATCAGCCCCTTGCCGTCGTGTGTCCAGTTCGGCGCCTGGAAGCTGCCCATGTACTCATGAATCACCGTCGAATTCCCCGTCGCCACGTCGAGCACTTCCAGCCGGCTGCCGAGGTAGTCGCGATACGGCACGAGATCGCGTGGGGCGGGGGCGGTGATGCGCACGTTGCTGAAGACCGCTCGCTCCGTCACCGTGTCGTTGTGCGCGCAGACGTACACGCCGGCGTACACCGTATCCGGCAGCACCATGCCAGTGAACTGCTGCGTGGCGAGCGTGTCACCAAAGTGCGAGACGGACATGATGTACACGCCGTCGCGGCGCTCGAGCTGGATGACATCGGACAGGCTGTCCGCCGACCTGACCTGTTCCGTGATAGCGCCAGCAGTGCGGCGAGACTGGAGCGACATCAGCCCGTCGCCATGCAGCGCCGCCGTCACGTGCGGCGCGTTGGCATCCAGACTCGGCCTGATCGTCCAGCCGATCTTGCGGTGCGCATCGACGCCCTTGCCCACGAAGGCCGCGCGCATGGAGAGAATAAAGTTGCCGCTCAGCTTCTTCCACACGAAATGGAAGTCGTCACGCTCGGCCCACATGTTGGCGCCGGACCCCGAGACCGCATACGTCTGCAGCGCTGGATCGAAGGTCACCGTTCCCGGTCGGCTCACGCGCCCAACATCCGTGTGCCCCTCGAAGATGCCGAGTGCGGCCTGCGCTCGCAGCGGACGCGGCGGAGGCAGCAGGGTCATCGCGACAACCAGCAACGGGAACGAACGCGTGATTCGCATCGTGGACCTGTGGGCTGGAGGAGGCGCCGCCGGCGCACGGCTCTACTGGCGTGCGTCGAGCGTGCGCTGCCAGGTGGACATCGCGTCAGCAAGTGCAGGCTGCGTCCACGCACTCGGCTGCAGCGCGACGCGATACCTGAGCCGCCACGTGTCGCCGGCTGACAACGTACGGACGGCCGGCGCGAGGACCGCCGCGCAGATGAAGCGGAACTTGTCCCGCTCCTGATTGATGATGTACCACGGCGCCTTCTCCGTGATGTTCGCCGCCTCGCTCAGGATGGCGATGCCGGCCACCTGCACGGTGCCGTCGGTGAAGTTGCCGGCAACCGCTGCTGCATTGGGTCGCGCGCGCGACCCAGGAAAGTCCGTCACGGCTCCTTCGGTGCTGATCACCGACATCGTCAACGGTGCAAGACGGACGCTCAATCCCGCATATCCACCATTCACCGCACCGTTCGGCTCGCCGGGCATGGGCGTGCGACCCATCTCCGCGCCATCCTTGCCCGCGGTGAAGCGCATGTCCCAGTCGATCGTGAAGCTCTCGTCGGTCGCTGGCTTGGAGACCGTCAACACGCGAGTCTCCGTCATGTCCACGTCACCGGTCGACTTCGCATACGTGAGCCGCATCGTGATCGTCGCGCTGCCGTCCGCGCGCGCGTCGATCACCGGCATCGTCCAGCGAGTAGCGCCTGCCGCCTGCCCGCTGACGCGATTCTCCTCCCAGTAGTTCACCTTGTTGATGTACTTCCACGAGAACCACAGCCCGTAGTGCCACGGGTGGTCTTCCGGCTTGAAGTTGGTGACGCTCGCGCCGCCGCCGAGGGCGATCGGATTGAAGAATGGCTTGCCGCTTGCGGGGTCGAAGGAGAAGCGCCACAGCACGGCGCCCTTCGACGTCCACGCGATGGATACGCTGTCGCGCACCCATTCGGCG
>JANOIJ010000028.1:0-11924 GCA_031407575.1 Gemmatimonadaceae bacterium
CCTTGCCGTCGTCCTCGCCCTTGGGCCGGCCCTTGCCCCGGTCGCCCCGTCGCAATCGTGCGCCGTGGCTACCCCGCAGAAAGCCATCAGCCTCAAGTTTACCTCGATTGAAGGGGCCGCGAGCCTGATTGGCTTCGACGAATTTGTGCGCTCGTCAACCACCCCAAAATTCTATCGCCGTCGGGAAATCAGGGGCACGATGAACTTCGCGCGCTGGAGCGGGGTCATGAACTCGGCGAACTCCTTCTGCTCCTCGAGCTCCAGGTCCAAACGCTGGCGCTGCAGCGCTTGGAGTTGGTCGAGGGTGCCGGAAATCGTGGCCTGATCCGCCGCGGAGTCGGAGAGAACTTCCGTCCTGAGCGACAGGCGCAGCACCCGCTCCCGTTGCGCCAGCAGCCGGCGGCGCTGTTCGAAACGCTGGCTCGTTCGCTCGAGACGCAGCATCTGCTCGTCCGTGAGGCCGATCCGCTGCTTCGCCACGCGCCAGAGCGTGCGCCGAATCTGCTGCTCCACCTGCTGTCGGCGTGCGGCGGGCAGTCCGTCCAGCCGCTCCTGTGGCGTCGGCTGGAGCAGCCGTCGATTGGGGCGAAGCACCCCAGGACGATTCCCGGTTGCGCCCTGCGCCGCAGACTCCTCGACGACGAGTGGAACGGCCAACGCCAGGACGAGGATGAACTTCGCGTTCACGGCGTGCGCCGTCCGGAAACCGATGGCGCCAGCGGCGAGGCGACCGCGGCGTCGACGGCGGTCGTTGGCAGGGCGTCGAGTGACTCGATGTCGCGCAGCAACGCATCGAGCTCGCGATCGCTGAGATCCGTGAGCGATCCCGCCGCCATGGCGAGCTCTCGCCCCTCATCCGTGGTGCTGGCAGTCACCTTCCGAACCGGCTCGGACCGAACCGGTGCCTGTGGCGCGACCACCATCGTTGTTTCGGCGTCGTTCCCAGCCGCGACGAGCGCCGGCGGCACGGCGACCGATTCGACGCTGGCGACGAGTGGTGGCTCCACGGGACCTGGAGCCGACGGTCCGCGACCGATCAGCGCGATCGACGACCCGCCCGCGACGAGGACGGTGATCGCAGCCGCGGCACGCCAACCCACCCACGAACGGCGTGCCTTGGCCTTGTAGGCGGGAATGGCGGCGTTGATCGCCTCAAGATCGAGCGACGGGGTAAACCGGAGCGATCCGCGAAGATCTCGCAGCAGGGCGAGCTCGGCCCGACAGTCCGCGCAGCCGGCGACATGCGCTTCGACGGACTGGCGCGCCGGGGCATCCAACCGGTCATTCACCAAGTCGGGCAGCAGGTCGCGGACGTCGGCATTCGGACAGTCATTCATCGAGAAACTCCTTTATGGCACGCATCGCGTTGTGGTAGTGCACGCGCGCGGCGCCTTCAGTCGTGCTGGCCGCTTCAGCAATCTCCTTGTACGACATTCCTTCGTTCACACGGAGCAAAAAGACCTCGCGCTGCGTCTTCGAGAGGCGACCGACCGCCGCATGCAGCCGGTTTCGCGTTTCCTCAGCGACCACCGAATGGAGCGCATCATACTCGGTGACCGCGTCGTGCTCCTTCACCTCCACCTGCTCCCCACGCCGACGCTGCGATCTCCGCAGATCGAGCAGGAGGCGTCGAGCGATGGTAAACAGCCACGTCCGGAGCGAGCTGTCACCACGAAAACTGTCGAGCGACCCGAACGCCCGGACGAACGTATCCTGCACGATGTCCTGTACGTCGCCCTTGGCACCAACGCTGCTCGCGAAGCGCGCCACCGCGCCCGCATGCCGTTCCACGAGTAAGGACGCGGCACGTTCGTCCCCGCCCTTCCACCGCGAGATGAGGTCGAGGTCTGTCTGGTCTTCGGAACCCTCGGCGACGTCTGGCATGCAATCGGAGGGTTGGACGAACGCCATGGACCGTCGTTAAGGGGCCGGCGCGCGCGGGGTTGGACCGGACGATAAGATACCCTGCTCCCACTGAACCGTCTTGCCGCCATGGCATTGCCGTCCGGCCGTCCCCTTCGCATCGCGCACCGCGGCATGCCGCACCGGCTCCGCGAGAATACCCTCGCGAGCTTCGCGCTCGCCCTCGAAAACGGCGCCGATGGCATCGAGCTAGACGTTCACGCGACGGCGGACGGCGTCGTGATCGTGCATCACGACCACGAGTTGTCCACCGGCGAGGATATCAACGTGCTGACCCATGCGTCACTCGTCGCGCGTTCGGCATCGGTCGTGGACATTCCGACCCTCGCCGACGTCTGCGCGCTCGTGAACGGAAGCGCTGAGCTCTTCGTGGAGATCAAGGGTGCCGCCATCGAGCGGGAGGTGGCGGCGGTGCTCGCGGAGTATGCGGGGCCGTTGGCGATCCACAGCTTCGATGTCGCACTCATCCAACGCCTCGCCGAGTCCGGCACGCGATTCCGCCTTGGCGTGCTGCCACCGGAGAGCGGGGACATCCGAGTGCGGGAGGTCATGCGCCAATGCGGCGCGCTCGACGTGTGGCCGCATCACTCGCTCGTCGACCAAGCGCTGGTCGACGACGTGCACAGCGCTGGTGGTCGGGTCATACCGTGGACCGTGAATGATCCCCACGAAGCACGTCGGCTCGCGGCGTTGGGGGTGGATGGTATCTGCACCGACGATATCACAATGCTGCTTCGCTGACCCGCGCTGGCCGGAGCCATCGTCGACCCGTAGCTTCACGCGTCTCGCAGGCGCGGCCCCCCAACTACTGATTGCTTTGCTGATGCGTCCCTTCCTCATCGCACTCGCCACAGGCATTGCGACTGCGCCCATTTCCCAGGCGCAAAATGCGCCGGTAGCCCGGCCCGCGGCGGACACTGCCACTCGCAGCGTCCCGAACGCGGGCGGCGTGTCGCTGCCCAACGCGGATCCCTTCCCGAGCACGTATCGACCGATCGCGTCGCGACCGACACTGATTCGCAACGTGACGATCCTGACCGCTGCCGGTCCGGCGATCCGCAACGGGAGCATTTTCCTGCGCGACGGCAAGATCGCCGAGGTCGGACCCAATGTCGCGGCACCTCCCGACGCGCTGGTGATCGACGGAGCGGGCAAGTTCGTGACGCCAGGCATCATCGACACGCATTCGCATATTGGTGCCGGCGGAGTGCCTGGCGACAACGGCACGCAGACGAACGACATCAACGAAGCCACGAATCCGGTCACGGCGCACGTGTGGATCGAGCACTCGGTATGGCCGCAGGACGCACAGTTTCCGCGCTCCCTGGCGGGCGGCGTCACGACGATTCAGGTGCTGCCGGGCTCGGCGAACCTCATCGGTGGACGAAGTGCCGTGCTGAAGATCGTGCCCTCTCGCACCGCGCAGGGGATGAAGTTTCCAGGTGCGCCGTACGGACTGAAGATGGCCTGCGGCGAGAATCCCAAACGCGTGTACGCGGCGCGCGGCCCTGCGACACGCATGGCCAACGTTGCGGGATACCGCGCCGCGTGGATCCAGGCCGAAGCGTACCGGCGGCGCTGGGACAAATGGAATGCGCGCCACGAGGGCGAGGCGCCGACCCGAGACCTCGGGCTCGAAACGCTCGCCGAGGTGCTGCGCGGCAACATCCTGGTGCACAACCATTGCTATCGCGCCGACGAGATGGCGCAGATGATCGACATTGCGCGGGAGTTCGGATACAAGATTCGTTCGTTCCACCACGGCGTGGAGGCGTACAAGGTCGCCGACCTGCTCGCGCGCGATTCGATTGGCGCGTCGGTGTGGGCGGACTGGGGCGGCTTCAAGCTCGAGGCGGCTGACGCCGTGCGCGGCAACATGGCGCTTCTCAGCCGGGCTGGCGTCCGCACGATCATGCACTCTGATGATGCCCTCGGAGAACAACGCCTGAATCAGGAAGCCGCCAAGGCCATGGCCGAAGGCAATCGCATCGGTGTGCCGGTGTCGGAAGACGAGGCGATTCGCTGGATGACGATCAACCCCGCCTGGGCCCTCGGTCTCGATGATCGTATCGGTTCGATCCAGTCCGGGAAGAACGCGGACGTGGTACTGTGGTCGGGCAACCCGTTCAGCATCTACACGCGAGCGGAGAAAGTCTGGATCGACGGCGCAATGCTGTACGACAGGCTGGATCCCGCATCGCAGTGGCGCACCGATTTCGAGCTTGGCTATGTGCCGGCCAACCGTGGGGGGACGCGCTGATGCGCCGTTTCGTCATCTGCGCCGCGCTTGCCGCGGTTGCCGCACGCACGGCTCCTGCGCAGACCATTGCAATCACCGGTGGCAAGATCCACCCGGTGAGCGGTCCGTTGATCGAACGCGGCACGATCCTGATCCGGAATGGTGTCATCGTGGCCGTTGGCGCGGACGTCGCCATTCCCGCCGGCGCACAGCGCATCGACGCGGCGGGCAAAGTCGTGACGCCCGGGCTCGTGAATGCCGCCACGCAACTCGGCCTCGTGGAGATCGGCGCTGTCGCGGGCACTCGGGAGTCCACGGCGCGTGGACGCGAGGGCATCGCGGCGGCGTTCATGCCGTGGGAGGGACTCAACCCTACCTCTATGATGCTTGGTCCCGCGCGGGACGGCGGCATCACCAGCGCGGTGATCTATCCCCAGGGCGGGTTGATATCGGGCCAGGCGGCCGTCATTCATCTCGTACAGGGAACTGCCGCGGACATGGTGCTCCGTGCGCCAGTGGGAATGGTGGCGACGCTCGGCAACAATGGCGGCGGCACGCCGCGCGCGGAGACGATCATGCGCTTGCGCGAGGTCCTCACCGATGCGCGGGTGTACCGCACACGCCGCGCAGACTACGAGCGCGCGCAGACGCGAGCGCTGTCCGCGAGCCGCCTGGACCTCGATGCCCTCGTGCTCGTGTTGGACAGACGAGTACCGATGATCGTGAATGCGGACAAGGCGAGCGACATCGAGGCAGCGATGACGCTCGCTCGCGAGTTCAATTTCCGGCTGATCGTCGGCGGCGGTGCGGAGGCCTGGCAAATTGCGGACAAGCTCGCCGCAGCGAAGGTGCCGGTGTTGACGGGCGCGATGAACAACATTCCGGACAGCTTCTCTTCACTCGGACAGCGTCAGGAGAACGCGGGGCTGCTCACGAGGGCGGGCGTCTCCGTCGCGCTGGTGGGTAACGGCGGTGGCGGCGAGGAAGTCTTCAACGTCCGCAACATCCGCTACGAAGCAGGCAACGCGGTTGCGTACGGCATGGAGTGGAGCGCCGCGCTTCGCGCGATTACGCTCGCTCCGGCGGAGATCTTCGGCGTTGCCGACCGGGTGGGTTCACTCCAGGCTGGCAAGTTCGCGGACGTCGTGGTGTGGTCCGGCGATCCGTTCGAGTTCGCCTCACAGCCGGAGCGCGTGTTCGTCCGCGGCGTGCAAGTGACGACGCCAACGCGGCAGGATCTCCTGGAGCAGCGGTACAAGACGTTGCCGCCGAATTACCGGGCGCCGTAGCGCTCGGCTACGGCGCGGGCGGCGGCTCCACCGGGGGCTGCTCCACTGGCGCCTTCTCGCCGAGTCCGGCGATCGCGCGCTCGAGGCGCGCGATCTCGGCTTCAGCACTGGTGAGGAGCGCTGAGAGCACGCTGTAGCGCTCCGGTTCCAGGTCGCCACCGGCGGTCCTCGCGCGGTACACCGCGAATCCCAGGGACGCAGCGGCTGCCTCGGCGCGTTGCTTTGCGCGGTGCGATTCGAGGCGAAGCTTTCCTTCGTCGAGAGCACCTTGCGCGGCCTTTCCGGCCTTGTCGAGCTCACCCTTGAGCGTGTTCCAGATGGCCATTGTCGCATCTCCAGTGTGTGCCGCAGCAGTACGGTGTAGCAACGCGAAGGTTACGCGGATCGGGTGAAAAGCAAAAGCGCCCTCCGCACTGGGAGGGCGCCACATGACTTTCGGTCGAACGAGTTACGCCGCGGTCGTTTCGGCTTCCACGGCCGGATAGACGCTGACCTTCTGACGCGTCTTGCTCTTGTGCTCGAACTTCACCACGCCGTCGACGAGCGCGTAGATGGTGTAGTCGGTTCCCAGGCCGACGTTTTTTCCAGGATGCCAGACGGTGCCGCACTGGCGCAGGATGATGTTGCCAGCGATGACCTTTTCACCACCGAACTTCTTGATCCCGCGGTATTTCGGAGTGCTGTCGCGGCCGTTGCGTGACGAGCCGACGCCTTTTTTATGAGCCATGGTATCCTCGCGTCAGCCGAGTGTGATGTCGTTGATCTGGACTTCCGTGAAGCCCTGCCGATGTCCCTGCTTTTTCGCGTAGTTCTTCCGGCGCTTCATCTTGAAGACGATGATCTTGTCGGCCAGGCCGTGCTTGATGATCTCTCCGGTGACCTTGGCGCCAGACAACAGCGGAATGCCGGTCTTGACGTTCTGGCCATCGCTGCCGAGGAGGACGTCGTTGAACTCGATGGAACCGCCCGCCTCGCCGACCACGGAGGGAATGCGATACTTCTTGCCCGACTCGACACGGAACTGCTTGCCGCCGGTGCGAATAATTGCGTAGGACATGTGAGATGCTCGTGAGCGTGTGACGTAGAGCCTAAGAAGTTAAGCCGTGCGGGGTTAGGTGTCAACGGGGCCGTCGGTCTCACGCGAGAAGCGCCGCGCCTCGCCGTATGTGACGGCCGAGTCGTCCGGCAGGTTGAGCCATATGAACCCAGACTTGCACTCGCCAATGCGCTTCGTCGCAATGCTCCGCTCCACCGCCCTCCTCCTGACGCTCGCGAGCGGCGGCTGCGTATCCGCAGATCCGGTTGGCCCCTTCTCAGAGGCGCCGAGCCTGCTGGCGGGCAAGGTATCGGTCGCGGCGGTTTCGGATGGCCTTGCCATCATGAACCAGACCGAGCGCTCCGTATTCTACACGGCGTACGAGCGCGACCTTTCAGCATACATCCTGTGGGCACCGTGCGTCGGCGGCCCGAATTGCAAGGTGCTGGCGCAGGGCGAGACTCGCGTCCTCGCCTGGGACTCCGTGTACGGCTACCTCCCCACCAAGCCGACATATCTGGTGTTTTGGTGGAATACCGAGGTGGGAGCGGATGGACAAGTGCGCGTTACCAACATGCAGTCCGTGATCGTTTCGCGATGACCAGAGGCCTGCGCAACGCGCTCGCTCCGCGCGTGCTGCTGGCGCTTTGCCTCGCGGCACTATCGGGTTGCGCCGTGTCCGATGCCTTCCTGCCTATCACCGGGCAGGTCGACCCGCTGCCGGGCCAGGTGAGCATCTCGGCGTCGTCGACTGGGATCACGCTGGTAAATCGAAGCGCGCGGGGCATTTGTTTCCACACCATCGAGGAAGGCACGCTCGCTGGCGTGAACATGGCACCACGTGAGCAATGGAAATGCGACAGGCCGCTGAAGCCAGTGGAAACAACGACAATTGCGTGGGCACACGTGCTCGGTGCTGCGCCGCAGAAGCCGAGATATCACGTCACCATTTGGCAGATGGCGGCCGCGCCGGATGGCGGGTTGCGGGCAGTGTACCATCAGGGCATGACTGTCTTCCGATGAGCGGACCACACCGCCTGCAGCTGATGGAAACGTCGCCCGCGCGCGAAGCGAGCACTGTTGCGGACCCGGCACCCCGCAACGTCCTCGTGCACGCGGCGCGCGGCGGTGACGTTCGCGCCTTTGCAGCACTCGTCGACGCGTACTACGCGCGCTGCCTGCGCTTCGCGCTGCACATGCTCGCCGACCGATCCGACGCCGAAGAAGCGGTGCAGGACACGTTCGTCCGGGTGCACCGCGCGCTGCCGACGTACGAAGAGCGCGAGGCGTTCGAGCCGTGGCTCTTCCGCATCCTCGCGAACCGGTGCCGCAGTGCTGGCGTGCGAGAGCGGCGGCGCGCCCAGTTCATCGAGTACGGCGACGTGCCGGACCGGCCCGGCGCAACGGGGCACGACAACGCCATCGCCTGGCGCGAGGAGATCGGCATCGCACTCTCAACGCTGCCCGAAGACCAACGCGAGGCGTTCCTCATGCGCCATGTAGAAGACCTGAGTTATGAAGACATGTCCGTTGCGACGGGCGCCGGCGTGTCGGCGCTCAAGATGCGCGTCAAGCGCGCGTGCGACGCGCTCCGCGCCCGGCTAACAGAGGTGGTCCGTGACTGAAGAACGCGACGTGATGCTCGACCAGATCCTGAGTGCGCTTCGACCGCTGCCCGCGGTGGACGAGGCCGCGAAGGCGCGCGTCCTGATCGCCGTGGCGGCCGAGCGGGAGCGAGACCGTGAGCGGGCCGCGCGGCAGAATGCGCGACGTGCGCGCTGGCGCTGGACGGGAGTCGCCGCTAGCCTGGCCGCAGCGGCGCTTGTCGGGGTATTGTTGCGTGCGCCGGCCAATCCTCCGGCCTCGACGCAGGGTCGAGCCGTGGCGGCGAACGCCGAGGCGGCGCCGGACGCCCGTCTGGCGGCCAACGATGCGAATGCAGAGGCCGACGCGGCTCGGCAGCCCGTGCAGCTGGTGTTTCGCGCGCCGAGCGCCTCGAGCGTTCGCGTGGTTGGTGACTTCAATGCGTGGGACGCCGAGCGTGCGCCCATGACGCGTGATGCGGAGAGTGGACTGTGGAGTGTGACGCTGTTGCTGCGGCCGGGCCGACACGTGTACGCGTTCGTCGTGGACGATTCGCTGTGGGTGCGCGATCCGAGCGCGGCGTCCGCGAAGGACGCGGACTTCGGGCGACCGGGCTCGGTGCTGCTGGTGGGTCGCCCGTGATGCGATCGCTCACCGTGCTCGCCGCTGTCGCGGTGCTCGTCGCTGCGATTGTGCGCCCCGCGTCCGTGGGCGCGCAGCAGGTGGCGTTCGCCGCGAATGTGATCACGGAGCTGGATAGCGCGACGCTCGCCGCCGTGAACGCAGAGATCGCGCGGGCCCGCGCGAAAGGCCTTCCCGTGGAGCCGCTGGTGGGCAAGGTGCGTGAAGGGCGGCACAAGCGGGCAACTGGTGCCCTCATCCGTTTCGCCGTGGCCAGGCTCGCTGCGCGACTCGATAGCGCGCGCGTCGCGCTCGGAATGAGCTCCACTCACGAGGAACTGGTCGCCGGCGCCGATGCCTTGGCAGCGGGGGCTGACCTTGCGTCGCTCCGAGCCGTTCGGGCGGCGAGCGTGAAGCCGGTCGCGGCGCCGATTGGAACGCTGGCGCAGCTCGTCGCGAGCGGAGTGCCGCCTCAGCGCGCGGTGGAGATGATCGTGAATCTCCTGCGGAAGAACGCCGCTCCGGCAATGGTCATTGCCCTTGGCAACCTGGTGGAGGAGGATGTGGCCAACGGACTTCGCCCCGAGGAGTCCGCGCGCGTCCGGCTGCGCGGCATCGAGGGGACGCTTGCCGGGGTGACGGGGGCCGATGCGCTCACCGTTAACGCCCCCGGCGCGATGAATGGAGTCAGACCTCCCGCGCAAACGCCACCGAAGCAGCGGCGACCATAGCGTGGTGCCACGCTCGTGGCGAATGCTAGGCGGCCTGCTCGTCATTGCGACGATGAGCAGGCCGCTTGGTGCACAGCGGTCAATGGTCATCGAAGCGGGACTGACGTCGATCCGTTTCATCGACGACGACGCGTTCGCGCTCGGTCCGTCCGTGCGCCTCACTGCGTCGGCGGCGCGGGGACGCCTGTTCGGCATGGTGGATGCCGGCGCGATCGCGACGCTCGGCGCGGCGAGCGGATTCGGGACGGTAGAGGGCGGCGTTCGCGCCAGCCCGCGACGAGGCTGGATCACCGAGCTGGCGGGTGAGCTGTCTACAGTGGCGGGTTCGGGTCAGACGGGCGGCGTCGGGACTGCGCTGGCAGCGGGACGAGTAATCTGGAGCGACGGCGCGCGTGGTACGTGGGTCCGCGGCGCGGGGCATGGGTCGGGCCGAACGCAATCGACCCTCACCGGGCAGGGGGTGGATGCCGGTGCGTGGTGGAGTTGGCCCCGGGCGAGACTCGCTGCGTCGGTCGCGCAGGAATGGACGCGCGCCGAGCTGTTCACCGGGCGGTTTCGCACGGGATACGCCGGGACGACGCCGGTGCGCTACACGGAGGCCAACCTGGCCGTTCGTGTCGAGGGTGATCGCGCGTCGCTCGATGTGACTGCTGGTGTGCGACGGGACACGGATGCGTCTCGGTTGTACGAGCCGGTGATCAACGTCAGCGCGGCTTTCTGGCAGAGCGACACGCGAGCGTTCGTGCTGTCGGTGGGCCGCCATCTGCCGGATTGGGTGCACGGCGCGGATGCAGCGGACGCGGTGAGCGTGGGGCTGCGGTTCCGGCAGCCGAGTCCCACACTTGAACGGGAGGTGCGCCTCATTCCCGTGGTTCACGTGGTGGACGCGAATGACACGCGCGTGCTGCGCGTTCGCGTGTCAGGTGGGCGGCAGGTGGACGTGATGGGCGACTTTACCGGGTGGGAGCCGCAGTCGCTCGTGCGCAGGGGCGCGAACTTCGAGTTGGCGATGGCCATCGCATCGGGGACGCACCGGATGCTGGTGCGTATCGACGGCGGGGCGTGGCGTCCGGCCGCCAACACGCCGTCGGTGGACGACGACCTTGGCGGCCGGGCCGGTCTGCTGGTGGTGCCCTGAGCGAAGTGCGAACTACACAAGCGGAACTACAGGTGCGGAACTACACGGGCCGGAACTACAGGTGCGGAACTACACGGGCGGAACTGCAGGTGCAGATCCTTCGCTTCGCTCAGGATGACAACGAGCTTCGCGCAGGATGACACACTCGCCAGCTAGGCCACGGCGTACTGCTGCGTGACGTCGCGGCCGGCGCTCTTCACCACCAGCTTGAATTCATCGGGCCGTAGCAGCGGATCGTCGCGGAGCTCGAGCGCAAAGCCCACGATCTTCTCGAGCTTCTTCATGACGTCGGACTCGTTCTCCATGGCGAACATGGCCACGTCCGGATGGAGCTTGACGAGCATCGGATCGCGCTTGCCCTCGATTCCGATGCGCTTGACGCTCCGCTCCATACGGCGGAGGATGGACTCCGCCGTGAAAATGCGCCCCGTGCCACTGCAGGTTGGACACGCCTCCGTCATGCTCTGGAGGTGGCTCTGGCGAACGCGTTGGCGCGTCATCTCAATGAGGCCCAGGTCGGAGACGGCGAACGCCTTGGTACGCGCGCGATCGCGGCCGAGATGCTGCCGTAGCTCCTGAAGGACTTTGTCTCGATTGGTCCTGGTGTCCATGTCGATGAAATCGCACACGATGATGCCGCCAACGTCGCGCAACCGGAGCTGGCGCGCGATCTCGCGAGCCGCCTCCATGTTCGTCTTCAGGCTCGTCTTCTCCGGATCCTTCTTGCCGACGAAGCGCCCGGAGTTGACGTCGATGGAGATGAGCGCTTCCGTCGGCTCGATGATGAGATAGCCGCCGGACGGCAGGTCGCAGCGCCGCTTGAAGAGGTCGCGGATCTCGGTCTCCACGCCCTCCTTGTCGAAGAGCGGCACCTTGTCCTCGTGCAGGTGCACGCGGTCGATGAGCTCGGGCTCGATCCCCTTCAGGTACTCGACGATCTCGTTGTAGACCTGCCTCGAGTCGACCGTGAGGCGGTCGACCTTGGTCGAGAAGAGGTCGCGGATGATCCCGCGCGTGAGCGAGGTCTCGCGGTGGAGCAGCTTGGGCGCGTTGCCGACGAACTTCGTCTTCTTGTTGATCTTCTGCCATTGGCCGATCAGCGTCTCGAGCTCGCGGGTGAACGTCTCCTGCGTCACGTCCTCGCCGACAGTGCGCACGATCACGCCGCCCGAATCCTTGGGCAGCACCTTCTGCACCTGCTCGCGCAGACGCTGGCGTTCGGCCCGCTCGCCGATCTTGCGGCTCACGCCCACGCGCGAGGCGAACGGCATGTAGACGAGGAAGCGCCCCGCCATCGAGACCTGCGCGGTGACGCGCGGCCCCTTGGTCGAGATCGGCTCCTTGGAGACCTGGCAGATGATCG
>JANOIJ010000035.1:0-28256 GCA_031407575.1 Gemmatimonadaceae bacterium
GCACTCTGGCTGCTGGCAAGAATTCCCGAGCGCGGCGCGCGGCACATCCAGGCGGCTGCGCTCGATGCCAATCCAGACATTCGGATCGTTGCGCTCCGCGCGACGCGACGAATTGGCGCTGACGTGATACCTATCGCGGAACGGCTGGTGCGCGACAAGTCGCCTGCCGTGCGACGAGAAGTCGCGCTCGCGCTGCGCCACGATGCGAGCCCGCGCGCCGAGGAGCTCTGGGCAGCGCTCGCGCAGCAGCATGACGGGCGTGACCGATGGTACCTCGAGGCGCTCGGCATTGCGGCGGACCGGCAGTGGGATCGCTACTTCGGAGCATGGGTCGATCAGGCGGGGAACCCGACGAGAGCACGCGCGGGTCGCGACCTCGTGTGGCGGTCACGGTCGTCGCGCGCGCTGCCTCTGCTCGAGCAGTTGGCGACCGACAACACCATCCCGAGCGGCGAGCGCTTGCGCTACTTCCGCGCGCTGGACTTTCATCCGCCGGACGCGCGCCAGCGCTCGTTGCTTGCCATCCTCGGTACGCCATCCGGCGGCTCGGCCGCGCTGTCACCAGTAATACTTACGCAGCTCGACGCGAAGTCGGTGAAGGAGAATCTCCTCGTGCAGGCGGCGCTCCAGCGCACGCTCGCGGCGACGCGGGGCACGACGCAATTCGTGGAGCTCGCGGAAAAATACGACGCGCGCGATCAGCGCGATGAACTCATCCGCACTGCCTTGGCCAAGCCGAACGAGACCGCAGGTTCAGAGGCGGCGCGGCTGGCGCTCGCGTGGGGTGGTGCTCCGCGCTTCGCTGCGCTCGTTCTTGGCGGGGATGACGACGCCGCGCGGCGTGCGCTCTCCGTGCTGGGACGCAACTACAGGCCAGCGGTCGATACGATCGTCGTCGGTGTGGTCCTCGACACAAGCCGACCTGTGGGTCTGCGACGATGGGCCGTCCAGTCGATGGGCAATGGACCAGCAGGCACGCAACGACTGCTGCGTCTCGTGCAGACGGGTCAGTTGTCCGATGACCTCAAGCCTGCAGCCGCGGGCGTGCTCTTCTCGTCGAATGCCGCGGTGCGGGACTCGGCAGCGAAGCACCTGACGCCACCCGCATCCACGACACTCGACGGGAAGACCCTGCCGTCGATCCTGACTTTGGCCGCACGCGTCGGCGACGCGAACGCAGGGCGCGCGGTGTACCTGCGCGCGTGCGCGGCCTGTCATGTCGCGCAGGGCGCGGGCCTCGACTTCGGCCCCGGACTTACGGAAATCGGCGACAAGCTCCCGAAGGCGGGCCTGTACATGGCCATTCTCGACCCGAGCGCCGGTGTGGCATTCGGCTATGAGGGGTATGAGATCCGGACGCGCGAGGGACAGCAGATCACGGGCTACATCTCGAGCGAGACCGAGAGCGAGATCGTGGTGAGGATGGGCGGCGGGATCGAGCGCCGCGTGCCGAAGAGCGCGATCACGGGTCGGACGCGCATGGACAACTCGCTCATGCCGCAGGGGCTCGAGCGCGGAATGACCGAGGCGGAGCTCGTGCACCTGGTGGAGTATCTCTCGGCGCTTCGGCGCGCGCGGTGAGCGCGCTCGGCGAGCGGCGAGCGGCGAAGTACACGTTGTCATCCTGAGCGCAGCGAAGGATCTGCACCTGCGGTTACGTCGTGAAGTGCAGATCCTTCGCTGCGCTCAGAATGACATCCGCGCTTGTTGTCGTCTGGGCCTCGTGTCGCCAAGGAACCAGAAATTCTGCACACTTGCTCATTGCGCGAGTACCGTTTGCCCTGCGTGTCGACTCCCCCGACCATCACAACCGAGTTCATGACCGAACCGAGCGGCGTCACGCGACGCGACTTCGTGATCCAGTCCGCGGCGCTCGCGAGCAGCCTGCTCGTGTCGCGCAGCCTTCCGCTTGGCGCGCAGGTACAGCAGCGCGCCGCGGGCTCGCACGTGCTGTGGTATCGACGTCCCGCAGCGCAGTGGGTCGAAGCACTTCCGATCGGCAATGGACGACTCGGCGCCATGGTATTCGGCGGCATCGAGCGCGAGCGGATTCAGCTCAACGAAGGGACGCTGTGGTCAGGTGGCCCGAAGGACTGGAACAATCCCAAGGCGCGCGCGGCACTCGTCGAGGTACGCCGGCTGATCGCCGAGGAGAAGTTCGTCGAGGCCGACATTGCTGCGCGTCAGATGCAGGGGCCGTACACGCAGTCGTTCCTGCCGCTCGGCAATCTCTATCTCGCGTTCGAGCACGGCGACGTCGCACGCGGATACCGGCGGCAGCTCGACCTCGGCTCCGCGATCACCGAGGTCCGCTACGGCGTCGGCGCCTCGAACTTCACGCGCGAGATCTTCGCGTCGCATCCCGACCAGGTCATTGTCGTGCGGCTCTCCGCCGACAAGCCCGGCATGATCACCTTCACGGCGTCGTTCGACAGCCAGCTGCGATACACCGTCGTGGCTGAGGACACGGTGATGAAGTTGACGGGACGGGCGCCGGCGCACGTCGACCCGAATTATCACGATAGTCCGGCCCCCGTGATGTACGACGACCGGGAAGGAATGACGTTCGAGACGCATCTCTCCGCGGAAACGACGGGCGGCCGCACCTGGATCGACGCCGGTGGCGTGCATGTGCGGGGCGCCGACGAGGTGGTGCTTCGGCTCAGTGCCGCGACGAGCTTCAACGGCTTCGACAAGTCCGCGGCGCGCGACGGCAAGGCGGCAGGTCCCATCGCGGCGAGTCGCCTGCGCGGCGCGGCGGGAAAGACCTTCGCCGCGTTGCGGGATGCTCATGTCGCCGATCATCGCGCGCTGTTCGACCGGGTGGCGCTCGAGCTGGTGCCGGCAGCGAGCGCAACGCCATCGCCTGACCTCCCGACCGACCAGCGCATCGCGACGCTCGGCGCGAAGGACGCGGCGCTGGTGGAGACGTTCTTCCAGTTTGGCCGCTACCTGCTCATCGCGTGCTCGCGTCCCGGCGGCCAGCCGGCCAACCTGCAGGGGATCTGGAACGACCAGGTGCGTCCTCCGTGGAGCTCCAACTTCACGATCAACATCAACCCGCAGATGAACTACTGGCCGGCGGAAACGACCAATCTCGCCGAGCTGCACGAGCCGCTGATGGATTTCGTGGAGCATCTCGCGGCGAACGGCCGAGCGACTGCGCAGATGAACTACGGCGCGCGCGGCTGGGTGGCCCACCACAACAGCGACATCTGGGCGCAGACGGCGCCGGTGGGCGCATTCGGACAAGGCGACCCCGTGTGGGCCAACTGGCATGGCGCGTCGGCGTGGCTGTCGCAGCACATGTGGGAGCACTTTGCCTTCAGCGGCGACACGACGTTCCTCCGGGACCGCGCCTATCCCGTGATGAAGGCAGCGTCCGAGTTCTACCTGGATTTCCTCGTGCCGAATGCCAGGGGGTATCTGGTCACGTCGCCCTCGACGTCTCCGGAGTTGAAGTTCAGGGTTGCCGATGGACGCGTTGCGGCAGTGAGCGCCGGCGCCACGATGGATCGCGGGCTGGTCTGGGATCTCTTCACCAACACGATGGAAGCGGCGGCCGCGCTGAACACCGACGGCGCGTTCGCCGCGCGGGTGCGGCAGGCCCGCGGCAAGCTGATTCCGTACCAGGTCGGCAGCCGCGGCCAGCTGCAGGAGTGGGCGTCGGATGTCGCCGAGGAGGATCCCCTGCACCGCCACTTCTCGCACCTCTTCGGCGTGTACCCCGGCCGCGAGATCACGCGTGAGGGCACGCCCGCCGTGTTCGCTGCCGCTCGCAGGACGATGGAATTGCGCGGCGACCTGGCAACCGGGTGGTCGATGGCGTGGAAGATCAACTTCTGGGCGCGGATGCACGACGGCGATCACGCGCACCTGCTGCTGTCCAACCTGCTGCGGCCAGCGGGGAGTCCGCAGACGCGAGACGCGGGTGGCGGCGGCGTGTATCCCAATCTTTTCGACGCGCACCCGCCGTTCCAGATCGACGGCAACTTCGGCGCGACGGCTGGCATTGCCGAGATGCTGCTGCAGAGCCACACGGGGGAGATCCACCTGCTTCCGGCGTTGCCGTCGGCGTGGGCGACCGGACGCGTCCGTGGCTTGCGAGCGCGCGGCGGCGTGACGGTGGACATCGAATGGAAGGGCGGCGCGCTGGTTGAGGCGTGGCTCGTGGCTCGCCGGGCGAGGACGGTGCAGGTGCGCGTCGGCGCCAGGGTCACCGAGCATCGCCTGCGCGCGGGGGAGCGAACGCCCATTCGCTTGGGGTCAGAGTAAGGGTCAGAGTCGTTGGGGCGTTTCGCTGCGCCTCGGACCAGAATCGCCCGTGACTCTGACCCTTACTCTGACCCCAAACTCCCCAGCGCCTTGTGCATGGCGCGCGTTGAACAAGAGGCACTTTGTCGGTCGTGGCAACGACGCGATGTGCGTTCCAGCGGCCTGCTCGCTCACTCCGAATTGGATACCCACAACGATGATGACGTCGCGCCGCCAACGGCTCATGACACGGACGCAACTGCTGCGGGGACTCGTCCTCGCGGGCGTCGTCGCCGCGTGCGCGACGACTGGCGCCGGATCCGCCACCGCATCGCGCGACCCGGACGCGAAGGAGTGGATCGAGCTGTTCAACGGCCGCAATCTCGACGGATGGATCTCGAAGTTCGCCAAGCACGAGGTGGGCGTGAACTACGCCAACACGTTCCGCGTCAGGGACGGCATCATCGAGGCCAAGTACGACGGCTACGGCGGCGACTACAACGTGCAGTTCGGCCACCTGTACTACGAGAAGCCGTACTCGTACTACCTGCTGTCGATGGAGTACCGGTTCGTGGGTGAGCTCTATCCCAAGGCGCCGAGCTACACCATCCGGAACAGCGGCGTGATGGTGCATTCGCAGGACCCGCGCACGATGCCGAAGGACCAGAACTTCCCGATTTCGGTGGAGATGCAGTTCCTGGGCGGGCTCAGCGACGGAAAGCCACGCACGACGGGAAACATGTGCTCGCCCGGTACGGCGGTGGAGTTCAACGGCAAGTTCGACCCGCGCCACTGCATCAACTCGACGTCCAAAACGTACGACGGCGACCAGTGGGTGCGAGCGGAAGCGCTGGTGCTCGGCGACTCGATCGTGAAGCAGATGATCAATGGCGACACGGTGCTGGTGTACACGAAGCCGCAGCACGCGGCCGGCGTCGTCACGGGATTCGATCCGGCGCAGCTCCGAGCGGGCCAGACGACGTCGTCCGGATTCATCGCGCTGCAGGCGGAGGGGCACCCCGTGGATTTCCGGAACGTGCGCCTACTGAATCTCGAGGGATGCATGGATCCTCGCGCGTCGAACTACAAGCGGTACTACATCAAGTCGAACCCAGCCGCATGCCGATGAACCGAACTACAGAACACCGAAAAACCACTCTGTCGTTCATGCGCGCCGCGAACCCATCTGTCGCCCCTGAGCGCAGCGAAAACACGTCTGTCATCCTGAGCGCAGCGAAGGATCTGCACTTCCGTCCAACGCAACAACACGTGCAGATCCTTCGCGTCGCTCAGGATGACAACACTCCCTCACGTCACTCTCGATGATTTCACGTCGCACTTTCGCGCTGGCGTTGTTGATCGCAGCGCCGTCCGCGTCCATCGCGCAGCCACCTGCGCAGAGCACCGCGCGTCCTCCGTCCATCCCGAAGAGCGGGCCTGTTCCGCTCGAGCCCAACGTGGAGAAGAAGCTCCAGGCGGACTTCAAGGCGCCGGCCGGGTTCAGCGTCACGCTGTTCGCCGGGCCTCCCGTGGCCATGTATCCCACCTGCGTCGCGGAGTCGCCGGACGGCGCGGTGTACGTGTGCGTCGACCCGAACCTGTCGCTGTCCACGCTCAAGGGCGTTGGCCGAGTGATGCGGCTGGTGGACTCCGATGGCGACGGCCGCGCTGACACGTACACGGTGTTCGCGGAGATGGACAGCCCGCGCGGCGTGGTGTCCGACGGCAAGACGGTGTACGTGATGCGCCCGCCCTTCCTCACCGCGTATCGCGACACGAATGGCGACGGCATCTCCGACGAGTCGACCGACATCGTGACGGGCCTGGGCTTCGACCTCGACTTTCGCGGGGCGGATCACACGACGAACAACGTCCAGCTGGGTCCCGACGGATGGTTGTACGTCGCCGTGGGTGACTACGGCTTCATGAAGGCGGTGGGCACGGACGGACGGCAGATCCAGCAGCGCGGCGGATCCGTGGTGCGCGTGCGACCGGACGGCACCCACCTCGAGGTCGTGGCGATCGGCACGCGCAACATCTACGACGTCGCGGTGAATCCGTTCGGGCACCTGTTCTCGCGCGACAACACCAACGACGGCGACGGCTGGGATACTCGGCTGCACTACCTGCCGACGGGCGCCAACGTGGGGTATCCGACGCTGTACAAGAACTTCAAGACGGAGCACTTCCCGTTCCTGCACGACTACGGCGCTGGCTCCGGCGTGGGCGGCGTGTGGCTGCAGGATCCGACGTGGCCCGTGGGTTTCGGCAACACGCTCTACACGGGTGACTGGACGCTGCAGAAGATTTTCCGCCATACGCTGACGCCAAAGGGCGCCAGCTACGGCATCCAGCAGGACGAGTTCATCAGCGTGCTGCGCCCTGCCGACATCACCGTGGACGCGCGTTCCAACATGTACGTCGCAAGTCTTGCTGGCGGACAGTTCACGTACAACAGCGACACCGTGGGCTACGTGGTGCAGGTGCGCACGAATGGCAGTGCGCCCACGCGTCCGGCGTCGGCGTTCACGGCGAATGATGCGGCACTGCTTGAAATGCTCGGCGCCCCGAACGCGGTGCAGCGGCTGCACGCGCAGCAGGAGCTTCTCAGGCGCGGCGCGAACGACGCGACGGTGCGAAGCCTGCGCCAGACGGTCGGGGACGAGCGCAAGGGAACAGACGCGCGCGTCTCGGCGATGTTCACCTTGAAGCAGCTCGTCGGCGGAGGGGCCAATGACGCGCTGGCCCAGGCCGCCGGCTCCGCGGACGCACGCGTGCGCGAGACGGCGTTGCGCGCCATCGCGGACCGCACTGACCAGCTACAGGGCGTGACGTCCGCGCTCTTCGTCAAGGCGCTCAAGGACACCGACGCCCATGTTCAGGTGCAGGCGATTCGCGGACTCGCACGACTTGGCGCGCGCGATGCGGCGGCCGCACTCGTTCCGCTCGCGGGCAGCAGCGACCAGGCGCTGTCACACCTCGCCGTGAATGCACTCGCCGAGCTGCATGCGTCGGACGCGGCACTGAAGGGACTGGATGGCTCGCCCGAGGTGCGCGCTGGCGCACTGCGCGCGTTGGCGCTCATGCACGACCCCGCGTCGGTAAGCGCGCTGGTCGCGCGGCTCGGACGCACGAGCGACGCGCCCACGCGCGCTGCGCTGCTGCGCACGCTCGCGCGCCTGCATAGCCGCGAGGGCTACTGGCGTGGCGACTGGTGGACCACGAAGCCCGCGTTCGCGGGACCCTACTTCGACCCGGCGCCGTGGGAGGAGAGTCCGCGCATCCGCACATCGCTCATCACCGCGGTGACGAACGCGCGCGGCGAGGAGCTCGCAAGTCTGGTGGCGGATCTCGCGATGAACCAGGCACTGCCGCGCGGTGCGCAGCCGCTACTCACGGCGGTGCCCGTGGGCGATCCACTTCGCGGCGAGTTGATCGACGCGATGGTCGGACGCGTGCGCCTGGATGCGCAATCGCTGGCGATCGCCGCAAAGCTCGACGCGAAGGGGCCTGCGTTGCACGCCGCCGTCGCGCAGTTGCTGGCGGGCGAGAGCGCGCTCGGCCCAGCCGCGCTGTCATTGGCGCGCAGCACGGTGCTGGACAACACGCTGGAGCCGCGGCTGCGCGCGCCGCTCATGTCCTCGATCAGCCAGATGCAGGGTCCAGCGGCGCTCGGCGTCGCGACGGAGGTGTTCGCGCGTGCGAATCCGGTTCCGGCGGCGCCTGCCGCACCCGGAGCGACGCCAACGTCACCTGGTGCGGGCGGTGGTGCGTCGGCGGATCCGGTGGAGGGAGCGTGGCGCCGGTTCGTCGGCGACAGGCGTCGCTTCGCGGAACTGGATCACTTCATCAACCTGGCGAAGACGGCAGAGCCGGCGCAGCGCACGTTGGCGTTCGCCGTGCTGGTGCAGAGCATCCGGACGCCGAGGACACCGGCGCCGGTGCGCGAGAAGGTTGCACCCGTCATCGAGGCGGCGTGGGCGGATCCCGTGTCGGCGGCGAGTCTCGTGCAGGCCATCAGCATCATGCGCGTGGAGACCCAGTACACCGAGAAGCTCGCTGCATACAACCAGGCCAAGCCCAAGTGACCCGCGAGTCGACACTCTACCGAGGAGGAGCAGTGAGCGTGCATGACGAGAATGGGGTGAGCCGGCGAACGTTCCTGCAGCAGATGGCCGCCATTGGCATCGGGACGAGCATGCTGTCGAGCTGCGCGGCTGCGGTGTCCGGTGGCGGCGGCGCGTCGATGGCCAACGAGATCGGACTGCAGCTCTACACCGTGCGTGACCAGCTCCAGACAGACTTCGAGGGAACGCTCGAGAAGATCGCGCAGATCGGCTACAAGAACATGGAGTTTGCGGGCTACTACAATCGCACGCCCGAGCAGGTACGCGCGGTGCTCGATCGCCTCAAGCTCGCGTCACCGAGCGCGCACATCGGTGCGCAGCTCATGCGGCAGGATGCGGCCGCACAGATTCGCACCGCGAAGACGATCGGCCAGAGCTACATCACGCTTCCCTCGTACAACTTCGCACGGGACGGCGGCATCGACGCATGGAAGCAGGGCGCGGCGGAGTTCAACAAGTGGGGTGCGATGTGCCGCGACGCGGGGCTGCGTCTCGCCTATCACAACCACGCACCGGAGTTCGCGAAGGTGGATGCCACGTCGACGGGCATGGACGTCCTGTTCCGTCAAACCGATCCGGCGCTGGTGGACTTCGAGCTCGATCTCTACTGGACGGTGTTCGCCGATCAGGATCCCCTCGCGCTGTTCGCGAAGTATCCGGGCCGCTTCACGATGTGGCATGTGAAGGACCTGCAGCGGACGACGGCGGGCGCGAAGGCGATGGCGCCTGTGGGCGGCGGCACGATCGACTTCAAGTCGATCTTCGCGCGCGCGCGCGAGGCGGGTCTCCGGTATTTCTTCGTCGAGCATGACAACGCTGCCACCACCGGCGGATCGCTGGCGAGCATCCAGGCCAGCTACACACACCTGCGCGGGATACTCGCATGAGACACTCACTCTGTCATCCTGAGCGCGACTGTCATCCTGAGCGTAGCGCCTGCCCTGAGCGAAGTCGAAGGGAAGGATCTGCACTTCATGACGCTGCCAGAAGGTGCAGATCCTTCCCTTCGCTCAGGATGACAATCTTCGCATGCGGCGTGTCGCTCGCGTGCGCGTCCGGCGGCACAGGGCAGCCCGCCGGACCGGTGGCTCCGCGCGCGAGCATCAGCAGTGCGCCGAAGCCGGACTGGGTCCAGTTGTTCAACGGTCGTGATCTAACAGGGTGGGAACCCAAGTTCGCCAAGCACGAGTTGAACGACAACTTCAACAACACCTTCCGCGTCGAAGATGGAATACTGAAGGTGCGGTACGACAAGTGGACCGGCTGGAACGGCGAGTTCGGCCACCTGTTTTACAAGCAACCGTTCTCGCACTACCTGATCGCCGCAGAATACCGGTTCGTTGGAGGCCAAGTGGTGGGCGCCGGCGCGCCGCTCGCGTGGGCGCTTCGCAACAATGGGCTGATGTTGCACGGGCAGAGCGCGGAGAGCATGGGACTCAACCAGGACTTTCCCATCTCGCTCGAGATCCAGTTGCTCGGCGGGCTCGGCACCGGCAAGCGGACCACCGCCAACCTCTGCACGCCGGGCACGAACGTGCACTTCGGCGACTCGTTGATCACGCGGCACTGCATCAACTCGACGTCGCAGACGTACGACGGTGACCAATGGGTTCGCGTGGAGACGCTGGTTCTGGGCGATTCCGTGATCAAGCATATCGCGAACGGCGACACGGTCATGACGTATCGCAAGCCTGAAATGGGTGGCGGGTCGGCGAACAACACCAAGCCGGGCGTGATGGTGCCGGGCAAGCCGATCTCCGAAGGCAGCATCTCGCTCCAGGCCGAGACGGCGGAGATCGACTTCAGGAAGGTGGAGCTCCTCAACCTGAAGGGCTGCATGGATCCAAAGGCGTCGAACTACAAGCCGTACTACATCAAATCCGATCCGGCGACGTGCCGGTAGGTCGTCCGACTCTGACCCCGGACTCTGCCCCCCACGCAATGCATCGACGTTTTCAAACCGCCCTCCTCCTGATCGGCGTTCTCAGCGCCGGCGGGGCGCAGGCGCAGCAGCCCGATGGAAAGAAGGTCTACGCCACCACGTGCGCCGCCTGTCACCAGGTCGGTGGCGAGGGACGCGAGGGCATCTACCCGCCGCTCGTGGGAAGCGAGTGGCTGGCGGACGACGCCAAGCTCCTGCGCATCGTCCTGCACGGATTGAGCGGGCCGGTCGAGGTGGGCGGCGAGACCTACGACGGCGCGATGCCGGGATGGGGCGCCATCCTCTCGGACGCCGACATCGCCGCGGTCACCACCTACATCCGCAGTGCGTGGGGCAACAAGGGCGCGCCCATCACCGCGGCGAAGGTGACCGCGGTCCGCGGGTCGTCCAAGCGGGCGACGCCGTGGACCGTGGCCGAGTTGGCGCAGGTCATCCAGGTGAAGAAGTAGACGCCCGCGCTACAGCTTCCACGGCCGGCGGTCGTCTCGCGAGAGCTGCCGCGCGGCGTCACGGTCACCGATGATGCGTTCATTCGCGGAGTCCCATTCGATCCGTCGTCCAGTGCGGTACGCGATGTTGCCGAGCAACGCCGTGGAGGTCGAGCGGTGACCGCCCTCGAGGTCGGACACCGGCGTGCGCCTGGACTTCACGCACTCGATGAAATCGAGCATGTGATCCAGGTGATGCTGGTTGGAGTTCTTCACCTCCATCGCCTCGATGCGGTTCACCGCCGTGTCACCAGAACCGCGCTTCTCCGGGACGATCTCGAAGCCCTGCCGATCCACGAACAGTGTTCCCTCGGTGCCGTGGAAGAGCAGTCCGTTGGTCTTGCCGCTGATCGCGCCGGCGTTGGCCATCCGGTTCTCGTAGGTGCAGAGGAAGCCCGGAAACTGGAAGCTCGCGATGAGCGTGTCCGGTGTTTCGCGATCGTCCTTGAGCACGAGCTTGCCGCCCATGGCGGACACCGATTGCGGCGCGTTGACGCCCATCACGAGCTGCACGATGTCCAGCCAGTGCACGCCCCAATCGGTCATCATGCCGCCCGCGTAATCCCAGAACCAGCGGAACGACGACCATCGGTCGGTGCGGACGCCAAAGCGATTCGCATTGAAGGCGCGCTTCGGCGCGGGACCGAGCCACATGTCCCAGTCCAGCTCCGGCGGCGCATCGGTGTCCTCGACGCGGCCGATTCCGTCCGGCGATTCGTTGCCGAAGTTCCAGCAGCGCACCTGCGATACCGTGCCGATTTTCCCCGCCTTCACGAGCTCCGCCACTTGCTGGAAGTGCTTGCCGGAGCGCTGCTGCGTCCCCACCTGCACCACGCGCTGATGCCGCTTGGCGGCGTCCACCATTTTGCGGCCTTCGGCAATGGTGACGCTGATCGGCTTCTCGACATAGACGTCCTTCCCCGCCTCGCAGGCGAGCACGGTCTGGATGGCGTGCCAGTGGTCCGGCGTCCCGATGATCACCGCGTCGATGTCGCGGCGCTCCAGCACGCGTCGAAAGTCACCGTACAGCTGTGCGGTTGGCGCAGTGAGCGCCGCCTTCGCCATGTTGGGCTGATAGACGTCGCAGATGGCGACGACGTCCACGTCGGCGTGCTTCATGGCGTTGCCGAGATTGCTGACGCCCTGCCGGCCGGCGCCGATGAGCGCGATGGAGATGCGATCGTTCGCGCGATGGATGCGCGCATCGCGGTGCGCAGGGAGCACGGCGAACCGACCAGCGAGTGCGCCGGCGGCACTCCACCGGACGAACTCTCGCCGGTGCATCCTGGTGGGCTCGTTCGAATCGGTCATGCCTGCGCGCCTCGGTTAGCGTGGCGTGGTGCTGAAGTCCGCCGGGACGCGTCCGGCCGCGATGCGGATGCCCTGGAGCACGCTGGTGAGGAAGTCGTCGCGGCGCCACGTGTCGCCGAAGTGGCCGAGGACGTTCACATACACGCGGCCGGTGCCGTAGCGACGGATGTAAGCAAGCGGATGATCCGTCTTCGTCGAGTCGTTCACGCTCGTGAGATCGAGCGTCATGAGCACGTGGCTGTTCGCGCGCGGATTCTGGTCCAGGTAGTAGTACTCCTCCTTGAGCATGACCGACGGACCGAAGTGCGAGACGGAGGCATTCTTTGGGTCTTCGATGAGCACGCGCGCCTCGCGCGTGAAGGGGTGGCTAATGAAGAGCCCTCCACCCACCATCTCCCGGTATGCAGGCCACCCGTAAAACGCGTCCACGCCGGAGTGGGCGACCGCCAGCCCCTTGCCGCCGCGCACGAACGACGCGATGGCCTCCTGCTGCGCGGGCGTCACCGCGTTGGCGACCCCCGTGCGCGGCCAGCGTGCCGCGGCGCGCGACGCGGAGTCGTTCGGATTGCTGACGGCAATGCGGAGCGTCGCGTTGTTGATGAACAGGACGTCATACTGCGCGAGGTTCTGCGCGTTGAGCGTCGTGGGGTCTTCCGTGAACTCGAAGCGCATCCCTGCCGACGACTCGGCCTGCTTGAGCCGTTCGATCGACGCGTTGATCCCGTCCGTGTGGCGGAAGCCCTGCGTCGCCGTCACGACGAGGACACGAATGGGCGCGCTCGACGATGGCGGCGTCTGTCCCCCGCACGCTGCGGCGAGTACGGCCACCCCAATGGAAGTCCATCCGATCATGTGCATAGCGTCATCCCTGGTTTCTCGACCACACGATAATGACCTCTCACTCCGATTGGCGTCAGGTGCCCGCGCACACATTCTGCGGCAACGTCGCATGAGCGGCCGGCCCCAGGTGATGGCCGCCGTCGCCGTGCTGCTGTTCCACGCGATCGCCTCCGCGCAGACGCCTGGCGCCGCCATACCACGCACGAGCTTCCACTTCGCGTGCGGAGGGACTGCCGCAGCGACCGCGACGCCGCTGGCGCCCGCCACCGTGTACTCCGCATCGCGTGGCTACGGCTTTCGCGCCGAGCTGCACGCCGCGACCGGGAGCGCATGCTCGAGTGACCGACCCTTCCTGTTCGACGTCGCCATTCCGGAGGGCACCTACGACGTCACGGTCGTGCTCGGCGATCCGTCACGGGCGGCGGAGACCACGGTGAAGGCCGAAGCGCGCCGGCTCATGCTGGAGCAGGTGCCGACTCGCGCGGGGGAGTTCGTCGCGCGCACCTTCACGGTGAATGTGCGCACGCCGGCGATCGCGGGCGGCGATTCCGTGCGGCTCAAGCCGCGCGAAGTTGGCTCGGCGACCTGGGACGACCGGCTCACGCTCGAGTTCAACGGACGGCATCCGTCGGTGCGCTCGATCCGCATCGTGCCGGCGCGCAATCCCATCACCGTCTTCCTCGCCGGCAACTCGACGGTGGTGGACCAGCAAGCGGAGCCGTGGGCCGCGTGGGGACAGATGATCCCACGCTTCTTCAAGCCTGGCTCCGTCGTCATCGCAAACCACGCGGAGTCGGGCGAGACACTCAAGGCATTCCTCGGTGAGCGACGTCTCGCCAAGGTGCTGAGTACGATGAAGAAGGGCGACTACCTCTTCATCGAGTTCGCGCACAACGACCAGAAGCCGGGCGCCGCGTACCTCGAGCCGTTCACGACGTACAAGGAACACCTCAAGCGCTATGTCACCGAGGCGCGGTCGCGCGGCGCCACCCCCGTGCTGGTGACGTCCATGCACCGGCGTCGGTTCGATTCCACCGGCGTCATCGTCAACACGCTGGGCGACTATCCCGACGCCGTGCGGCAAACCGCGGCGGACGAGCGCGTTGCCCTCATCGACCTCAACGCCATGAGCAAGCGCTTCTACGAGGCGCTCGGCGTCGAGGTGTCGAAGAAGGCGTTCGTGCACTATCCGGCGGGCACGTATCCGGACCAGCCGGCGGAGCTCAAGGACGACACGCACTTCAACAACTACGGCGCATACGAGTTGGCGCGGATGGTCGTCGAAGGACTGCGGACGACGTCGCTGCCGTTGGCGCGCGAGCTCCTTCCTGGGACGCCGCGCTACAATCCCGCGCGTCCCGCGCTCCCCGATGCGTTTGCGCTTCCGCCGAGTCCGGTGGCCGCGGCGGAGCGTCACTACCTGTTCGCGTACTTCAAGGGGAATGGCGAGGACGGCATGCACCTCGCGCACAGCGCAGACGGGCTCGCGTGGCGCGCGCTCAAGCACGACAGCGCGTTCTTCAAACCCACCGTGGGCAAGGAGAAGCTGACGCGCGATCCCTCCATCGTGCGCGGCTCCGACGGCACGTATCACATGGTATGGACCGCGGGATGGAACGAGCAGGGCTTCGGCTACGCGCGGTCGAGGGACCTCATCACCTGGACGAACGAGACGTACGTGCCCGTGATGGCGCACGAGCCGGCCGCGAAGAACACTTGGGCTCCCGAGCTGCTCTACGACGCCCCGAACGAGCGGTACCTCGTCTACTGGGCGACGACGATACCTGGGCGCTATCCGGCCACCGATAGCACAGGTGGCGGCGACGGGACGTACAACCACCGCATGTACTACGTGAGCACCACGGACTTCGCGACGTTCACGCCGGCGCGCATTCTCTACGACCACGGCTTCAGCGTGATCGACGCCGACATCGTCCGCGATGGATCGCGGTACGTGATGTTCCTCAAGGACGAGACAGAGCGCCCGCCGCAGAAGAACATTCGCCTCGCGTACGCCGATCGCGCGGAAGGCCCGTGGTCGTCGCCGAGCGCGCAGATCACTGGCGACTACTGGGCGGAGGGTCCTACCGTGCTGCGGATCGGCGAGCGGTGGATCGTGTACTTCGACAAGTATCGCGACCATAAATACGGCGCCCTCGCGTCCACCGACTTGAAGACGTGGACCGACATCTCCACGAGCCTTTCGCTGCCGCCCGGCATTCGGCACGGGACAGCATTTGAAGTGCCGGCCGCAGATGCGAAGCGCCTGCTGGACCGCGAGCGGAAATAGCGGCATGCCCGTGGCGAGCGTCAACGACCTGCGGCCTGGTCCTTGCCACCGCTGTGACCGAGCCTCTCATTCACCATTCCGAGCGACGACCAGGCATCTTGTCCCAATCGGATCGGGCCGACGGACGTGACGATTCCGACGAGTGGCTGATCGACGCTGCGCGGCGCGCTCGGCACGAGCTGCCGCGCGGCGAGCGGTCTCGCGGGACGAGCGCATGGCGTGTGCTGCTCAACGCGGGCATCTCGGAGCAGGAGGTGCTGCGCCTGGCCTGCGACGCGGCTGGCTGCGAACCAGCGGACTTCAAGCGCCTGTCGCCCGCGTTGGGCGGGTTGTTGCCACACAACATTGCGATGAAGCACCGCGTTGTTCCGCTCGGCGTCCACGACGGCGCCCTGAGTGTGGCCACGTCGAATCCCAGGAGTCCCGCGCTCGAGCGCGAACTCGCATTTGCGTCGAAGCAACGGGTCCGCCTGCACGCGGCGAGTCCCAGCGATATCCTCGGGGCCCAAGCCGTGATCTACGGAGCGGCGTACGGTACGGCACCAGACTTCAATGCGTTCAGGACGCAGGCGCCGGTCGCACCTCCGCGCCCCGCCCCGGTGGCGAGGTTGTCGCTCGCGATGCCTGCCGAAACGCGGGCCACCGAGTCTTCCGCGCCCCCCAGCGCAGCCGTCCCGGCGGAGCCGTCTGCCGCGGCGGACGTGTCGGACCGCTTGTTCGCCGCCGCATCTGCCGAGCATGCGTCCGCGGTTATGCTGGAACCCGCGTCGGAAAATGGGTTGCTCGTCCGTCTGCGCATCGACGGCACGCTGAACGACCGATTCCGGATCGCAGCGGAGCCAGCCGTGCGGCTGATGCAGTCACTCGAAATGCGCGCCAACCTGGGGCCGCGCACTGTGGGGCAACCGCGGCAGGGTCGCACGACGTTTCAGTCTGCCGGCGGGCTGGTCGCGGTTCGCGTGTCCACGGCGCCGCTCCGCGACGGGCGGGAACGGACGGTCATCCGGCTCTTTGCCGCAGCGAGCCTGCTGAACGTCTCGGAGCTGGGATACTCATCGTCCGAGCAGCATCGCTTGCGTCAGCTGCTCGGTTTGCCCGCCGGTCTACTCGTCGTCGCGGGACCTGCTGGCTCGGGGACGACGACGACGCTGTACGCGGTCGCGCGCGAGCTGCGAACAGCGGGGCGGACGGTTTCGACCGTCGAGGAGCCGATCGACTATCCGCTCGACCAACTGGCGCAGGTGCAGCTCAGTGAATCGCCTCATGCGACGGTTGCGGCGGCGGCACGCGCCGCGCTCGTCGTACAAGGCACGGCGCTCATCATCGGCGCTCCGCTCGACGCGCCGACGATGGAGCACCTGGGCACCCCGGGCGGACGGGCGCATCTGGTGATCGCGTCGCTCGGCACATCGGACATGCCGTCGACGCTGAGTCGCCTCAGCGAGCTCCATGAGGACCGCGCACGTCTTGCCGAGATGCTCGTGGGTGTGGTGGCGCAGCGGCTCCTCCGCCGCCTGTGCACCGCGTGCGCCGCTCCGCAACTGGTGAGCGAGCTTCCGGAGCAGCAGCAACAGCTGCTGTTCGGCCTCCCGATGGCGAAGCTGCATCGTCCTGTCGGATGCGCGACGTGTCGCAACACGGGCTACAATGGCCGCATGGCGATCGCGGAGGTCGTCCCCATGATTCCCCCGGTGCGCGCGGCCCTCGCCGGCGGCGCCACGCAGGCTGAACTGGCTCACGCGGCGCGCGAGAACGGAATGACGACACTCTGGGACTCGGGCATGAGCCGCGTCCTGGACGGCTTGACGTCGCTGTCCGAGTTGCTCGACACGGTTGCGCCGCCGGTGGAGGATGGCGGTGCGGCGCCACAGGAAGACATCGACGCGCTCCTGGCACAACTCCTTGGCTCGCCGCACATGCAGCCGGGTGCAGCGTCACAGGCGACCTCCCCGGCGGCGACGCCGGTCGCGCCTGCAACGGCGCCGGAGGCGGTACCCGGCGGCCCCCTTCGCGTCCTGCTGGTGGACGACGACGCCGCCGCGAGACGTGCACTTGCGCATGACCTCGCTGAAGCTGGGTTTCGCGTACTGCAGGTTGCGGATGGCACGGCGGCGGTGTCGTTCGCGAAGCGGCTTCGCCCGGACATCGTGTTGACGGAAGTCGCGATCCCCAGGCTCGATGTCATCGCCATGCTGGGTGCGCTCGCGTCGGGCGACGCGCCGCTCACCGTGGTCGTGCACACGGCACAGGATGACGAAGCGCTGCGCAGCTGGCTTCGCGAGGCAGGAGCGCGGGACGTCTTGCAGCGCGACATGCCGACGGTCGCCCTCGCGGAGCGCCTGCGGGAGATCGCGCGCGCCGCGCTGACCTGACAACGTTATCCGGGAGGCAGTCGTATCGATCCGAGTGGAAACTCGATCATGTCTCCCCTCCGTGCTGACCGTTCCTGCGATGAACCGGGCGCACGACCGAGGGTTCGTCCTGAACCAGGAGCGCCCGTGAGCGCAGTGCTGCGCAAGGCGTTTCGGATGGCCGTGCTGCCCGGACAGCACGAGGAGTACGAACGGCGGCACGCGCCGATCTGGGCGGAACTCGCCGCCGTCCTTACGGAGCACGGTGCGCACAACTATTCGATCTTCCTGGACGAACGTGATGGCAGCCTGTTCGGCTACGTCGAGGTAGAGGACGAGGAGCGCTGGAATGCCATCGCGCAGACGGCGGTCTGTCGCCGCTGGTGGACGCACATGCGCGACGTCATGCCCGTGAACGCCGACGACAGTCCGCGCAGCGTCACGCTGCGCGAAGTCTTTCACCTGGACTAACGATGCGATTTGTCATCCTGAGCGCAGCGCCTGCCCTGAGCGAAGTCGAAGGGAAGGATCTGCACGTGCCGTTGAGGTCTGAAGGTGCAGGCCCTTCACTTCGTTCAGGACGACAACTTGTTCGCGCAGCGCGGCAATTGCTGTTCGCGCTGAGCTTCGCCGCTGTACCGCTCGACGCGCAGGCACCGCGCCAGTTCGACGTCCGCTCCTTCGGCGCAGTCGGAGACGGCCGCACGATCGATAGCGATGCGATCAACCGCGCCATTGCGGCCGCGGCGGCGGCCGGCGGCGGCACCGTACACTTCTCCAGCGGCACGTACGCGAGCCATTCGATTCGGCTCAAGAGCCGCGTGGGACTCTTCCTCGATCATGGTGCCACCATCCTCGCCGCGGACACGGGCGGCGGGCGCGGGTACGATCCCGCCGAGCCGGGGCCCGGCAATGCGTTTCAGGATTTTGGCCATAGCCACTGGCACAACAGCCTGATCTGGGGCGAGAACATCGAGGACGTCTCGATCACGGGACCGGGCCGCATCGATGGCCGAGGGTTGAGCAAGGGGCTCGGCGGACGTGCGGAAGACGTGAACACTCGGCCAGGTCAGGCGAACAAGGCGATCGCGCTCAAGCTCGCGCGCAACGTGGTGCTGCGGGATTTCTCCATCCTGAATGGCGGCCACATGGCGATCCTCGCCACCGGGGTGGACAACCTCACGATCGACAACCTGACGATCGACACGAATCGCGACGGCATCGACGTGGACGCGTGCCGCAACGTGCGCATCTCCAACACGAACGTGAACACACCCAACGACGACGCGATCGTGCTCAAGAGCTCGTTCGCGCTGGGCGCAGCGCGCATCACGGAGAACGTCGCGATCGTCAACAGCATGGTCAGCGGCTTCGACGTGGGCACGGTGCTCGATGGCACGTACGGGCGCACGACGACGGCGGCCCCGGACCGCGACGGCCCCACGGGCCGCATCAAGTTTGGCACGGAGTCGAATGGCGGCTTCCGCAACATCACCATCTCCAACGTCACGTTCACGCGGTCGCGCGGGCTAGCGCTCGAGACGGTGGATGGCGGTGTGCTGGAGGACGTCACGATCTCGAACATCACCATGCGCGAGATCTCGAACGCCCCATTCTTCCTGCGCCTCGCGAGCCGGATGCGCGGGCCGGCGGGCACACCGGTTGGCAAGTTGCGGCGCATCTCGATCAGCAATGTCGTGGTGTACGACGCCGACCCGCGCTACGCGTCGATGATCGTCGGTGTTCCCGGCCATCCCGTGGAGGACATTCGGCTGAGCAACATCCGGATCATGTACCGCGGCGGACTCTCGCTGGCGCAGGCGGCGTCGCAGCCACCGGAGATGGTGAACGCGTTCTTCCGTCCGCCTGGCGGCACCGGTCCGCGCGAGGCGTACGCGGTGCCGGAGCGCGAAGCGATGTATCCGGAGCCGAGCATGTTCGGGGTGCTGCCGGCGTACGGTTTTTACATCCGGCATGCGGCGGGTATCCGCATGGACAACGTGGAGGTGGGCTTCATGTCGCCGGACACGCGACCCGCGTTCGTGCTCGATGACGTGCGCGGCGTCGAGCTGCACGGCGTGCGTGCGCAGCGTTCCGTTGGCGTGCCGACGTTGGTGCTGCGTGACGTCGAAGACGTGCGCGTTGGGCATTCGCATCCGATCCCGGACACGTACATCACGAAGACAACGAGGAGAACGATTCCATGAAGTCTGTCATCCTGAGCGAAGCGAAGGATCTGCACGTGCAGTTGCGCGGTCGGAGGTGCAGATCCTTCGCTGCGCTCAGGATGACAATGGCTACGCTCGGGACGACAGTTGGGCTCCTCGTTGCCGCCACGGCCGGCGCGCAGCCGCGCCCACTCGTCGCGCGCGCGCAAAGCGCCATCCCGCTGTGGGCCAACGGCGCACCCGGTGCGCTCGGTAACAAGCCGGAGGACCAGCCGCTCCTCACGCCGTACCTTCCGCCCGAGGGACGCGCGAACGGCACCGCAGTCGTGATCTTCCCTGGTGGCGGATATCGGGGCCTGTCGATGGAGAAGGAGGGCAGCGACATCGCCAACTGGCTCGCGGGCAACGGCGTGACGGCGTTCGTCGTGCGCTACCGGCTCGGGCCGGTGTACCATCACCCTGTCATGCTCGGCGACGCGCAGCGCGCCATCCGCATCGTGCGCTCCCGCGCGTCCGAGTGGGGCGTGGACCCGCGACGCCTCGGGATCATTGGCTTCTCGGCCGGTGGGCACCTCGCGTCCACCGCCGGCACGCACTACGACGCCGGCGCTGCGTCGAGTGGCGACGCCATCGAGCGCGCGAGCTCGCGGCCCGACTTCATGCTGCTGCTCTACCCCGTCATTACGATGGCGCGCGACTCCTTTGTGCATCGCGGCTCGCGCACCAACCTGCTCGGCGCAGATCCGTCGCCGGAACTGGTTCGCCTCCTCTCGAATGAGCTGCAAGTCACACGCGATACGCCGCCGACGTTCCTCGTCCACAGCACGGATGACAAGACGGTCCCGGTCGAGAACTCCCTGCTCTTCTACCAGGCGCTCCGCACGGCGGGCGTGCCCGCGGAGATGCACGTCTTCGAGTACGGTGGCCATGGCTATGGTCTCGCGCCGACGGATCCGGTGCTTGGCGCCTGGGCGACGCTGGGCGAATCGTGGATGCGACGCCATGGTTGGATTGCCGGCGGCGCCCCAGGGCAGAAAGCGCCATGATCATCAACACGATGCGTAGCCGAGTCTCGTTCGCACTGTTGCTCTGCGCCGCGCCGGTCACGGCGGTCGCGCAGGCAACAGGGCTCGCACCATGGAACGACAGCCTGCTCAAGCCGTTCATGATGGATCACCGCGCTGGGGGCGTCTCGCCAGCCGACGTGTCGTTCCTGCTGGACGCGCCCGCCGGCAAGCACGGCTTCGTCCGTGTGCAAGGCGGTCACCTCGTGAAGGGGGACGGCACACGGCTACGCCTCTGGGGGGTGCATCTCACCGACTGGAGCCGAGGCTCGGTACTGCTGCCGCCGAAGGAAGACATCCCGATGTGGGCGAGCACGCTCGCTCGGTATGGTGTGAACTGCGTCCGACTCCACTTCATCGACTTCGACGCGCCACGTGGCATCATTGCGGCGGGCGGCACCGACAGCCGCAGCTTCGATCCAGAGCAGCTCGACCGGCTGGACTTCCTGGTCGCGGAGCTGAAGAAGCGCGGCATCTACATCGACCTGAACCTCAACGTCGGCCGGTCGTACAAGGCGGGCGACGGCGTGCAGGACTACGACAAGATCCGCTGGGCCAAGGGCATGACGCTGTACGATCCGCGCTTGATCGAGCTCCAGAAGGAGTACGCGCGGATGATCCTGACGCACGTCAATCCGTACACGAAGCTCGAGTACCGGAACGAGCCGGCCATCGCGATCGTCGAGATCCTCAACGAGAACGCGCTGTGGGCGGGCTTCAACGCGCCCACACCGTATTACAACGAGCTGCTCACCACCCAGTACAACGCGTGGCTGGCTAAGACGCTGTCGCCGGCGGAGGTGCAGCGACTGCGTGAGCTCACCGGCGTCACCGGCGACGCGCAGATTCCGCGCCTCAAGGGGCCTGAGGTTGGCGCGGCACCCAAGGAGCGCTTCAGCGCGGAGATGAAGTTCGTCGCGCACGTGGAGACGTCGTTCTACCTCGACATGGCGCGGTACCTCAAGGACTCGCTCGGCGTGCGTGTCCCGATCACCGGCACGGCGGATCACAGTCACAGCGGCTCGAGCTACTCAATGCTCGAGTCGCTGGCGAAGCTGGACGTCGTGGACGGTCATGTGTACTGGCAGCATCCCGGTTCACCGCCGCCGGTTAACACGCCGATGGTGAACGACCCGTTGCACTCCACGATCGTGAAACTCTCGCGGACCGCCGTCGCGGGCAAGCCGTACACGGTGAGCGAAGTCAATCACCCATTCCCCAACGACTGGGCGAGCGAAGGGATTCCCATTCTCGCCGCGTACGGCGCGCTCCAGGACTGGGACGCGATCATGCTCTACACGTTCGAGCCCAAGCGCGCCGCGGATTGGAAGGCGTTTGTGGGCGACCCGTTCGACATCTCGCTCGACCCCGTGCGCATGACGCAGATGGCCGCCGGTGCCCTGATTTTCCTTCGCGGCGACGTACGTCCGGCGAAGGAGACGGTGGGCCGGAGCTACTCGCGCGACCAGGTGTTCGACAGCCGGCGGCTCGGCCGCGCCGAGTCGCCCTACTTCACGCCGGGTTTCCCGCTCGCCACGCCGTTGGTGCATGGCACGCGGATCACGTCGCTCGATGGTACGTCGACGACGTCATACGCGAAGGTGGATTCGGTGACGATGATCTCCGACACGAAGGAACTCACCTGGCGGACGTCGAAGCCGAGCGCGGGACTCGTCACGGTGGACACGGACCGCGCGCAGGCGCTCATCGGATTCATCAAGTCCAATGGCACGTCGGTGAAACATCTCTCGGCCGACATCACGAACGATTTCGCGAGCCTCGTGCTCGTCTCGATGGACGCGACTCCCATTGCGCGCGCCGGCAAGCTGCTGCTCTCGGCGGGCTCACGCGTCAGCAATACCGGGTTGACGTGGAATCCCGAACGCACGCGCACGACGAGCATCGGTGGCTCGCCGTCGCTCGTGGAGCCAGTGACGGGCGCGGTGGTGCTGCGCGGTCTTACCGGCGCGCTCGGCGTGTCCGCCGTGGCGTTGGATGGCGCTGGTAAGGCCATCGGCGCTCCGATAGTCGCCATGAGGACTGCTGCGGGATGGAGATTGCCCATCGGCGCGCCAGTGACGACGTGGTACGTCGTGTCCATCCGGAGGCGCTAAGCGAATGAGGCACCACGTGGTTCACCTTCGTGCCTGCGGCCATGTCTCCATCACGACGTGAGTTCCTTCTGCAATCGACAGCCGGACTTGCGCTTGTTGTCATCCTGAGCCCTTCGACTTCGCTCAGGGTAAACTTCCCGAAGGATCTGCACGTGCTGCCGTTGCTCCGTTCCGGCTCCGATGCGAGCGCGCAATCCGTTGGCGCAGCAACCGGGATCCATTCGGGGCGACCTGGGAGTCGCTCGCCAGGTACACGGCAGCTGCAGCGCGTCTCGATGCTTGGCGCGCCGGGCCCGCTGCAGCACACGCGCGATACCAGTGGCCTGGCGATCACGCTGCCTGGCACCCTGCCGGCGGGGAATGGCTCGGTGATCGCGTTCGCCATAGCGGAACGCGGGATCGCACAGTCATGACGTCGTCGCCGCGATGATGCGCGCACTCCTGATCGATGAGGTCGGACACACTCGGCTCGGCACGGTTGCCGAACCGACGCCCGGTACCAGCGACGTACTGCTACGCGTGCAGACGGTTGGCTTTTGCGGCTCCGACCTCAACACCTGGCGCGGCCTCAACCCGCTCGTCGCGTACCCGCGCGTGCCCGGGCACGAGATCGCCGCGACCGTCGAGCAGGTCGGGCGTGCGGTGCCGCGCGGCCTGCTCACGCTCGGCATGGACGTCACCGTGCTTCCATACACGGCGTGCGGCCGGTGCGCAGCCTGCCAGCGCGGGCGCGGCAACGCCTGTCGCGACAACCAGACCCTCGGCGTCCAGCGAGATGGTGCACTCACGGAATGGCTGGCGGTGCCATGGGAGAAAGTCGTCCGCGCAGACGGCCTGTCGCGGCGGGAACTCGCGCTCGTGGAGCCGTTGAGCGTTGGCTTCCATGCCGTTCACCGCGGTCGCGTCACCGAAAGCGACACCGTGGTCGTGATCGGGTGTGGTGCCGTTGGGTTGGGCGCCGTCGCCGCCGCACGCGAGCGTGGTGCGCGAACCATCGCCGTCGACGTGGACGACGCCAAGTTGGAGATCGCGCGGAAGGCGGGTGCCGCCATCACGCTCAATTCGGATGCGGCATCATTGCCCGCGCGCATTCAGGACCTGACGGATGGTGACGGAGCCGACGTCGTCGTGGAGGCCGTTGGCATCCCGGACACGTTCGTCGCCGCGATACACGCCGCCGCGTTCACGGGCCGAGTGGTGTACATCGGGTATGCGAAGGCACCGGTCGCGTATGACACGTCGCAGTTCGTCAAGAAGGAGCTGGACATCCTGGGCTCTCGGAACGCGACGATCGAGGACTTTCGCGCGGTGGCCGTAATGCTCGCGGGTGGGCACTTCCCGGTGAACGACGCGGTGACGCGGTCAGTCTCACTCGATGATGCTGGCAACGCGTTGGCGGAGTGGGATCGGACGCCGGGCGCCATCACGCGGATTCACGTGAACGTGGTGGTGATATGAACTCTTCGCGGGGCTAAGCAATGAGACACCTGTTCGTACACGCCAGCGCAGCTGTACTCATGTCGGCGACGCTCGGGGCGCAGGACATCCGGGAGATTCTGCTGTGGCCGAACGGTGCGCCGGGATCCGAGGGCAAGACGGCCAAGGAACGCGTGAGGATCGCTGAGGGCGGCGATCACGTCGTCTCCGCCATACACCGCCCGTCCATCACGACGTACCTACCGCAGAAGGCGAGCAGCACGGGCGCCGCCGTGATCATCGCGCCGGGCGGCGGGCATCGAGAGCTGTGGATCGATCATGAGGGCTACAACCTGGCGCAGTGGTTTCGGGACTGGGGCGTTGCGGCCTTCGTCCTGAAGTACCGCCTGGCGAGGGAGGACAGCTCGACCTACACAGTCGACAGCCACGCGCTGGCGGACATGCAGCGCGCGATGCGGTTGGTGCGCAGCAACGCTGCCGCATGGGGCATCGACACAGCGCGGATCGGCGTGATGGGGTTCTCCGCCGGTGGTGAAGTCGCGGCGCTTGCGGCCATGCGACCGGACGCCGGGAACGCCACCGCCGCAGATGCGATCGAACGGCACTCATCGCGACCGGCGTTCCAGGCGTTGATCTACCCTGGCAACTCGTCGCGATACACGGTCTCGAGGACGTCGCCACCGGTCTTCATCGTGGCCGGCTACAACGACCGCACGGACATCTCGAAGGGCATGGCCGATTTGTATCTCAAGTACAAGGACGCAGGTGTGCCTGCGGAACTGCACGTCTATGCAAACGCTGGACATGGTTTTGGATTGCGCTCCACCAACACGGGCGCCGTTGCCGGTTGGCCGGCCCGAATGGCGGAATGGCTGACGGAGATGCGAATCACCGCGCCGCGCACGTGAGCTCAGCACGCGCCTGCATTCTGGGCATGGCACCCGCTGCGCCATGAGAAGCGAAGGACCTGTACGTGCAGATCCTTCGCTGCGCTCAGGATGACAGACTGCTAGCTTCCGCCGATCGTTTCCCCGGTCCACGTGAGTCGGGATTCCCACGGTGATGAAGGGCTTCAAGCGACTTGGCCGCCTGCTTGCGCTCCATGTGGTTGCTCTCTCGCTCGGTCTCGCGCACCCCGCCGGGGCGCAGGGCGCGCGCCTTGGAACCATCGAGGGCACGATCCTCGACAGCGTGCATGCGCGCCCGCTCGCGCACGCCGTGGTCCGCGCTGCGCGCGTGGACGTGGACTCGACGCGTGCACACGTCGACACGACGGACGCCAAGGGCCGCTTTCGCTTCGAGCGGCTGGAGCCGGGCCGTTACGCGATGACCTTCGAGAGCGCGCTGCTCGACTCGCTCGAGTTTGGCCGGCCGGCGCCACTCGTCACCGTGTTGCCAGGGGAGACGGCGCGGGTCGCACTCGCCATCCCGTCGGGTAATGCGCTGCGGGAGACCGCGTGTCCCGGCGTCGTGTTCCCGCAGCGCACGGGCGCGCTACTCGGATTCATCGAGAACGCCGACACGGAGCGCGCGCTCGCCGGCGCCGAGATCCTGGTGGCGTGGAATACGATGGGACTGGATGTGGCGCGCGGTACTATCACACCAGAACAGTGGATGGCGCGCGCGCGCGTGGATGCGGCCGGTCAGTATCGGCTGTGCGGCGTCCCCACCGGCGAGTGGCTCCTGGTGCAGGTGCAGCATGCCGGCCGCGCCGGCGCCGTGGTGCGGCTCTCCATCGTGGATGCGGTGGGGATCCATGTGCGCAATCTCTCGTTCAGCGCGGATGGCGCACGCGCACTCGGGGACACCACGATCGAGCGAAGCGACACGGCGTCTGCGGCGCCGCTCGTCGGGACGGCGACTCTGCTCGGCACCATTCGTTCCGAGAGCGGCTCGCCGGTGGCGGGTGCGCAGGTGGCCGTGTTGAACACCGCGCCGCAGGTGCGCACGGACGTGTTCGGCCAGTATGTGTTGACGCGATTGCCGAGTGGTACGCAGGTCGTGGAAGTGCGGCAACTGGGCTATCGCATCGAGCGGCGGGCCGTGGAGCTTCGTGCGGAGCGCACCGTGGTGGAGAACATCTCGCTCGGCCGAGCGGTCATGCTGGACTCCATTGCGGTGATCGCAACTCGGCTGCGCTATGCGGACTTCGAGAGTCGCAGGAAGTACACGATGCGCGGCACCTTCATCGACCCGGCCGAGGTGGACCGGCGTCGACAGTATGCGTCGAACGTCAGTGACATGGTTCGCGAATCACCGGGTTATGTCGTCGCCGGCCAGGGATCGACGGCCATTGTCGTGAAGGGAGGGTGCACGCTGCTCGTGGTGATCGACCACGACATGAAGTTTCGCACCGTGAACGACGTCGCTCCCTCGGATGTCGGCGCCATCGAACTGTACCCGGACAAGCTCAGTGCGCCCTCGCGCTTCCGGAAGGAGATGGACCTTCGGGGCCTCTGCGGCGCGCTGCAGATCTGGACGAAGCGGTAGCGTCCGCCGCTGTGCGCTGTTCGCCCCCTAAGGCAGCGACACGAAACCCACCCATAGCAGGTTCTTCTGCGGCCCAGTCTCGACGTCGAACTTGTGCGCGAAGACCGGACGCCCGTCGTCGCCGATGCGAAAGAGCGCGATGCTGGCGGGCAGCGTGCGCACGCTGTCGCCGTCCAGCACCACGAGTGGTGATTGGTTGCCAACCGCGAGCAGCCGGCCGCGAGCATCGAGTCCGATGGTGCGCACCGACGAGCCGAGCGTCGGCACGGTCGCGATGCGGGTTGGCTGCCCAGTCGCGCCGTCGATCGCGAAGACCGCGACACTGTTACTGCCGCCGGCCGAGACGCGCACGCCGTCGTGAAGGCGCGTGCCCGATGCGCGATTCACGGCGTACACGAACCGGCCACTGGGATGCATGGCGATCGCACCGGCGGCCTGCGTCACGCCCGCGACGGGCGGACCGTCGAGTAGCGACTCCGTGAATCGCGGCGTGTCCGACAGCGTGCGGTCGCGCGCCTGCTCGAACATCTGGAGTGCGTTCTGGTTCTCGAGCACGAGGTACACCCACGGCTTCGTCGGATGGACGTCGATGTTGCGCGCCTGAAATCCAATGCCGCCACCGGGCGCGATGGTCCGGGTGTTGGTGAGGATCCCACCCGCAAAACGGAGCTCCTTGATCGCCCCGGGCTTCTCCGGCGCCGTGGCCGTGCCGGCGATGCCCCGCGTCACGAGGAAGACGAGACTGTCGGAGACGTCCACGATGACCTGGTGCGCGAAGACGCCGACGTCCACCGGTACCGGTTGCACGACATGGTGATCGAGCGCGCCGTCAGCGCGCAGCGCGATCACCGTGACGCCGCTCGGATCATTGTGCGCAAGCAGGACGTGCGTGCCCGGTGCGTTCCCGCTGAGATGAATGGGGCGCGACGGCACGGGAACGTCGCTGCCGAATCGCGTCAGCGCGCCGGACGCGCCATCGATCGTGAATGCCGAGACACCATGCTGCGTTCCGGGCAGGCCGGGCCCGCCGTTGCTCCACGCGACGTACAGCGAGCGGCGCGATGGGTGCGGCCAGACATTCTGCACGTTGGCTGGCAGGACGACGGATCCGCGCCGCACCAGCGACGCGCCGTTGACGTCAACGTCGTACCACGCGAGCTCCTGACCCAGGCCCGCGTACAACACCTCGCGGCCGGCGTCAGCGGCGTGTGAGCCTGTCGCACATCCGGACATGATGGTGATCGCAAGAGTGAGAAGGGCGCACGTGGTGCCAAGGGATCGCAGGGTCATGGTCAGGGTGTCGCCACAGAATGCTCCAGCTTCGTCGTGATCGAGGAGCCGTACCATTCCGCCGCAGGGGTCAGAGTAGGGTCAGAGTAG
>JANOIJ010000052.1:0-5425 GCA_031407575.1 Gemmatimonadaceae bacterium
TCGGGCTGGCGGCGAGTGCCTGGACAGGCGTCACGGAAGAACAGGATCGGTTTACGCGCGAGCTCGACGCGGGGAGCGTCTTCATCAACGACATGGTCGTCTCCGATCCGCGCTTCCCCTTCGGTGGCTTGAAGTCGTCAGGCTATGGCCGCGAGCTCGGCGCCATCGGCATGCGCGAGTTCACGAACGTGAAGACCGTCCGCATCAAATCATCTGCTGGTGCGACTGGAGGCCAAACCGAATAACGAGCAGCGCGCGGCGAGCGGCGTAACTGCGGAACTGAGGGCGTTTTGCCGTTCGCCGCTCCCCGTTCGCCGTGCAGTCAGTCCGGCACCAATTCCACCGTAACTGTCGTTCCCACTCCCGCTTCGCTCGTGATGGAGACTTCGCCGCCCCAGCTCTCCACGAGTCTGCGCGTGATCGCGAGTCCAAGTCCGCTTCCGCTGGTCCGCGTCGAGAAGTGCGGCTCAAAGATCTTCGGCAGCACCTCCGCCGCGATGCCGCCGCCATCATCCGTGACGTCGATCCGCACGCGCGATCCGGCATGCTCGTGCGAGGCGTGCCACACGGTCGCCGTCACGCTGTGCGCATTGGCGAGCCGCGCGTTCTCGAACAGGTTGAGCAGCACTTCGCGCAGCTCGTCGCCGCGAGCGAGCGCCGCGGGCACTTCGCCATTCACGACGCATCGCCAGGTCACCTTGCCGTCGATTTCGCCGAGCTTCTCCAGCGCCACCACATCCTCCACGATGTTCGCGACATCCGTTCGCACAGCCGGCGACCGCTCCTCGGGCGCACTGCCGTAGCGGCTGAAGGCGCGCGCGATTTCATCGAGTCGGTCGATCTCCGTCAGGATGCGCGAGACGTTCTGGTCGAGCACCGCCTCGTAGTCCGGCCGGCCGAACGCACGACGCAAATGCTGCACACCGAGCCGGATTGGTGTCAGCGGATTCTTGATCTCGTGCGCGACCTGACGCGCCATCTCGCCCCACGCGAGCACGCGCTGTGCGCGCGCGAGCTCGGTGACGTCGTCCAGCGTGAGCACAGCGCCGCCTGGGCGCAGGCGCGTGAGCTGGCCGCGCAACGTTCGGCCATCGCGCTCCACTTCGAAGCCGTCCGCCTCCGTCGCAGATCGCAGGAACGACGCGACGCGCGCCACCACCGCCGGCGCGCCGAGTGTCGTCACTGCGTCGCCCGACGCGGGCACGGCGCCGAGGAGCGCCTCGGCGCGCGGGTTTGCGAGGATCACACGGCCACCTTCGTCGACGGCGATGACGCCGCTGGCCACCGTGCGCAGCACGGCGTCGGTACGCCGCTGCGCCTCCACGAGCGCCGTCCGGCTCTCGCCGAGGTCATGCGCCATGGCGCGGAATGCGGTGAAGACCGGGAGGAACTCGCTCATGGCGCTCGCGTCGAGTGGGAGCTCGCTCTCGCCGCGGGCAACGGCGCGCGCCGCTTCGCGCAACGCGGAAATCGGGCGCGCGAGTTGTCGCGCCGCCACGGCGCTGAGCCAGAACGCCGCCGCCGCACCGAGCGCCGTCGCGAACGCCACCAGAACGCCGAGGTCGCGCCGCCGGCGGTCGAGCGTCAGGTCGTCCACACGCGCAGGCGCCGAGAGCACCAGCGCCCCCCGCGTCCCGGAAATCACGCGATAGCCAAGCATGCCGGTCGCGCCTTCCAGCGGCTCGGGCTTGGTCGCGCTCCGTTCCTCGGCGGAGCTGAGCTCGAGTGCGACGCCGGGCCGCATGAGCCGGCCCATCGGCGCGAGGTCAGCGAACAGCGGATCGCTCGTCCCGGAGAGCACGCCGCCGCGATACACGATGAGCTTCGTGTCCAACCGGCGCGCTTCCATGGTGAGCGACGCGTCACTCGTGGCGTCGCCGGTGAAGGCACGCATGGTCTCGGTGACCAGTAGCCGTCGCGATGCCTCAGCGTCGTCGAACAGCTGCTGCCACGACCACACGGCGAACGCCGATGCGGGGACGAGAAAGAAAAGGAAGAGCGCCACCGAGAGACGCGTGCGATAGCTGCGTATGCGCCGCCGTCGCAGTCGCACCCAGCGTCCGAAACGTCCGTCCGCAAGCGCGACGAGCAGCCACACCACGCCCACGGCACCCAGATCCGCGAGCACGAGCAGGCCGCCGCGCGGCACGAGTGTGCCCAGGCCGCGCAGGTCCACTTCCACGTGCGCGCGCGCAGGCCCCAACGGTCCGTTCACTGGCCAGTCGCCGTGTAGGGACGTGCTGTCGCGCCGCCAACTGATGGCGTCGCGCGCACTCAGCGAATCGCTCCCGACCTGCACCGTGTACGGCGGTTCGTTGCTCGCGGACGCCGCGAGCCCGAACCATCGCGCATACGGATCGTTGCCGATGAGTCGCGTCTTTGGAGCAACCATGATCGTGGCGGCACCGCCGCGCATCGGAACCGCGATGACGCGCACGCCGTACACGCCGGTGCGGGATGTCAGCGACACAAGCCGCCCCTCGCGTTGTGCGATCGCGGCCGCCATGCCCGCCGTGTCGAACGCCACGTCGAACGGAGCCGTGCGGAACAGGGCCACGGGGTCCGTTCCCGTCCACGATATCAGTGCGACCGGAAACCCCGCTGATGCGAGTTCCGACGCGACGTAGTGCTCCAGCAGCGCCCATGCGCTCCGTGGAAGGTCCTTGTCCTGCATGCGAGCAGCGAGCCGCTCCAGATACGTCACGGCAGATGCGTCCGGTTCAGTCAGCCCACGGACGTCGGTCTCGGCCCAGACCATCCGGCCGCGCGTTGCCCCGGCCCACACAACGGTCGTGGTTCCGAGCGCGGCCACGGTCGCACACGCGAGAAGCGCGCGGCGCGACGGGCGAGCGAGCACAATGCCGGCCACCGCAAGCGCCCAGACAAAAGTGTACCACGATGGCCATTGGCCCGGAGCGAGCCAGACGAGCGGCGCGATGAGCGCCGCCACCGCAGCGACGGCCGGCCCAGTACCGATCGGCACGCCACGCCGTCCGCCAAGAGATTTGCGTCCCGCCCAGCTGGCGAGCGCCAGCAGCGCAGTGGCGGCGAGGCACAGCGGTATTGTCCAGATGAGCCACAATGTGCCCTCGGCCCCCATGGCCGGCGGCGCAATGCCACCAGCCAGCGCGCGGACGGCGAACGGGCCAGCGATGATCGTGACCACCGCGGTCGTGATGGCGACCGGCCGTGCGACGCGCTCTCCAACTCGCCGCACGGAAAGCAGGACGACGAAAAGCGCCGTTGCGGACGTGAGCGCGAGCGCCGCTGCGTTGCCCGTGAGCGCACGGCCCGCGCCCAGGAAGTAGACCAGGGGAGAGAAGAGCCGCGAGCGCGTCGAGAAGTCGCTCAGGGGGATGATCGCCACGCACGCGAGCACCACGACCGCTCCGCCCAGCACCGAGACCGCGCCGCCGCCGCGCCGGGCAACGGCGATGAGAAATGCAAGGAGCGCGAGCAGCACTGCCACGCCCACACGGACCCGCGCCCGCTCCTGCAGGCGGTAGCGCACTTCTTCCTGCGAGGGAATCAGCGCGCGCGCCGTGAACAGGGGCCGTCCAGCGTCCACATAGCGCAGCGCGTCACCAGGCGCGCTGTCGGACGGCGGATCAAAGGTGAAGCCCTCCGACACCTCGCCGCTGGAGATCCGCTGCGCGAGTCCACGCGTGTGCCGGTCCGCAGGGCTGAGGACATGCAGCAGCGACGCGGCGACCGTCCGTACGGTCGCACTGTCGTCGCTCACGTACACTGTGAGGCCAAAGGGTGTCGCGACGATACCGCTCGGATTCTGGAACTGCGCGGGATCGGCGTGCAGCGTGCCGGCCCACGCCACCAGCGAATCGTTGCGCTGCACGAACACGGCGCGGTGCTCCTCGTCGCCGATCGCGCTGCGAAGCGCGCGCATCGCGTCGCCGGCGTCGAGCGGAAGTGTTCGCCCCTCCCGGGCGATGATGCGCAGCTCGCGCATCTCCTCGTCGAGACGGCGCCGCAGCCGCTCGCGTTGCTCCGCCGCTTCCGCAATCCCCACTGCCGACGGGGCGCGCGAAAACCGGTTCAGACGGAATTGCGCGCGGCCGCCGATCACACCAGAGATCGCGAGCGACGCGATGGCGAGCGCAAGTGCAACCCGGCCCGCCGCGACACCGAAGCGGACAAGTGTGATCGCTCCGATCGCGGTGGCGACGACCGAGACCGCGAGATAACCTACGCGCGGCTCAGCAAGCCACGCGCTCGCGGCAACCAGCGCGAGTGCGACGGCCGCCGGCGCGAGGAGCGCGAGGGCATTCGGGACAGGCCGCAACCGCTTTTCCGTGTCGCTCAGGATGACCTACTCCCCGCCCGCTACGGACACGCCGCGCCGCATCAAGGAAATGCGTCCCGGTGAGATCGCCGACATCCTCGCGCGTGAAGGAAGGCTCATCGTCCCTGTCGGCGCGTGCGAGCAGCACGGACGCCACCTGCCGCTCGGCGCTGACACGCTGATCGTGGAGCACCTGGCGGACGACCTCTCCGCGGAGTTCGGCATCCTCCGTGCGCCGACGATCGAATACGGTGTCAACGTGGACACCGAGCGCGGCTTCGCGGGAAACGCGTCGGTGCGCAAGAAGACGCTGCACCGCATGCTCAACGACCTGCTCGACACGTGGGAGATCACCGGGGTGAAGGAATTCATTCTACTCACGGCGCACGAGCATGATCCCCATCAGGAGGCGCTGGCCACCGTCATCACGACCTCGGCCCGCGTGCGCGTCGTCGACATCTTTGCGGTGGATCTCAGAGAAAGTCTCGAGGGACAGACCGAGCCCATGCACGGTGACGAGGTGGATACCTCGCTGATGCTCTACCTCGCGCCGCACCTCGTCCGCATGGATCTGGCGGAAGACTATATGATGTCGCGGGAAGAGTTGCGGCGATACCGTAGGGGATGGCTGAAGATTCCCAAGGGGAGCTCAGGGTCCATCGGCCGACCCACGCTCGCGACGGCAGCCAAGGGCGCGGCCATCTACGCGCATATCCGCGAAAAGGTGCGCGCCAGGGTGTTCGTCGCTCCAGGCCCCGACGATACCGCCTGACACATCGCCTGCTCCGGTTCGTTTGCCAATGTGTAACCGCATCGTCAAACTGAAGGGTGAAACCGCTCGCCGAAGCGCACCGTACGGCACCCTGACCCATCACTAAGGAATTTCCCGCCAATGCGTATTTTGGTGTTCGCGCTTGCCGTCGCCGTTGCGGCTCCCGCAGTCCAGGCCCAGACCGCCGCGGTCTCCACCAGCGCCACGCTGACCCTGGACGACGCGATTACGTCCGCCCGTCGCAACAATCCGGTGTACCTCGCGCAGGCCAATGGCCGCCGCACCGCCGACGCCGCGATCCGCAGCGCCAAGGGTGCCCTCCTCCCCTCGGCCGATGCGTCGTTTTCCAGCCG
>JANOIJ010000057.1:0-37719 GCA_031407575.1 Gemmatimonadaceae bacterium
CTTCACCGCCGTCTGCTCCACCACCACACCGACCGCGTCGATCTGCGTCTGGCGCGTGATGAGCATCGGGGCAGGCGCCGTGATCGTGAGCGCGGGCGCCAGCGAATCCGTCGCCAGCCCGCACACGGTCAGCCGCGAGCCCGGCGTGCCGCGCATCTCCACCTGCAGCGTGTTCGTCGCCTGGAACGTCACCGCGCGCAGGAAACCCGCGACCTGCGGATTGAGATCCGACGGCCCCACGATCTCGACGCCGTTCAGGATCACGCGCGAGCTCGCGTTGCGACGCGAGCCATCGAGCTCACCGTTCCGGATGCACAGGAAGGACGGCGGTCTGGCGCCCGCGGGCAACAGGAACGTCGACGTCACCAGCACCGGCGCGCCAGTGCTCCGCTCATACTGCCTCGGCCCAAACACCGTGAAGCGGGGGTCGGGCACCGTGAGCAGCGAGACGCTGATCGCCGCACCGGTCGGGCCGGCGAGCGTGGCTACTATCGTATCCGCCACGCCCACGATCACCGGGACATCGCGTGTGCCGGTCGCGCCGAGCGCGGCGAAATCGGTCGACGCGAACACCACCGCGCCATTCAACAGGATGGAACCGCCCGTCATTCCGGAGGCGCCGCCCGCGCCGTTGGTCACCCGCAGCAGGTAGCCGCCCGTCGTCGGCGTCGCCACCGTGAACCGCTCGACGAACGTGCCGCTCGTCGCGCTGCCCAGCGCCATGACCTTGGGCCCGAACACCGTCACGGTGTCGCCGGCCACTGGCTGGACCACTTCACGGCGAATTACCGCGCGCATGAGCCGGCTCAACCAGTTCGGCGCACCGCGCGCCTCGCTGTCTCGCGCGGTGAAGCCGAACGCGAGCACAACGAGCAGCGTAGCGAGCACGACCGCGGCACGCCGCGTGGTGCGGCGCGAGGCACCACGTGACGCGAACGCAGCGCAATAGCGGCCGCGTCTACCTTGTTTTACGGATTGACGGAGTGATAGCTGCTTGCCCCGCGCACTGGGGGTTGTGCCGCAGGCGCCGCTGTGTTAACAGCCCACTTGTCGGCGAATTGCAACTGGCCTGCGAGTCGCTCATTCGGCCGTGGAGAGTGCAGATCCTTCGCTGCACTCAGGATGACAACGGTTGCTGCGCTCGATGGCCACTCGGAAAGCGATTTACGCCAGAGCGACCCTCAGCTCGGCTCCGAGTCCACCCTCGGCGCGGGACGACGCGGCTGTTCCATCGCGAGCTTCCTCCCCGTCGCTGCATCGAGGATCTCGTACATGCCGAAGACGCCGATGGCAGTGCCATCCGCGCGCACGATAGGCACCTTGCCTACCCGAACCCATGTGATGCTTCCGTCCGGACCCTTCTGGCGCTCGATGATGCTGAGCTGCGGCACCTTGCTCTTCACCACGGCCTCGTCGTCCAGGCGATACTTCGCCGCCTGCGGCCGCCACGGAAGGCGATTGTCGAAATCCGTGGCGCCAACGAGGTCCGCTGGCTTCGCGAGTCCCGCGTCGCGCGCGAATTGCGCGTTGCACCCGCCGAACTCGAACTGCGGCCCGACCTTCCAGAAGAGCCGCACCTCACTCCCGGGCTTCGAGGCGTCCTTCACCCACTGGTCGAGCTCGGCCGAGAGTTGCGCCTGGGTCGCGGCTCCCCAGCGGCGCGAGGCTTCACGCATGGTGGGATGCAGATCCGGCCACGTGGCTTCGACGAGTTGATGGTACGCGGCCAGGATCGCGCGAAGATCTTCAGCGCTCGTGCTCATAGTGCTCGTAGTGCTCGTCTTGAAGGAAGCTGAAAGGTGTTGCGCGTCGTCGAGGGAAGCAACTGATCGACGCGTGCGCCCGTACTCGCGTCACGCGCCTGGGCACGGACGTTACTTCATGGGTGTTGTGTTCGCCTCCACAGCGATGCGCACTTCCGCACTGTCCCCGCGAGCAGACGTCGCCCTGACGACGTGCGCGCCCGGCGCAAGCGGCCACCGTTCGCCCTCGTACGCCACGCCGTCGATCGACCAGCGCACCTGGTTCGCACCAGGCCCGCCCGCGCGCAGCGAGATCGTCGCGAAGCGTGCGTCCACGCCGGCAGGAACGGCATAGCGATCTCCGTCCTGCGGCGACACGATGCGAAAGCGCGCCTGCCGCATGGAGTCCGAGCTCACGCCGGGCGACGCATGCGACGCGAATGACGCGGTTCGCTTCGTATCGCTCGACGTCGACATCCCGTGTTGTCGCCCCCACTCCTGATATTCGTCGGGCAGTGCGACGCGCCCGCCGCGCTCCCAGTCGTCCGCCATCGCGGGCACAGTGCCCGGCACGAACCACTCGACGAGCTGCGCGCAGTCCGGCGTTGCACGCAGGCCGCTCAGGCGGCACACCGGCGCACTCACAGCGCCCGCTTCCGCGGGAGTCACCAGCACGCCCGGCGGAATTCGCTTCGCCGTCTCCATCACGACGCGATGCAGCAGCGGACCCGCGCCCGTGATCCCACTCACGCCCTGCATGGGACGTCCGCTGAAATTCCCCGCCCATACCGCGACGGTGAATCCGCGCGTCGTCGCCACCGCCCAGTTGTCAGTGAAGTGGCGACTCGTGCCTGTCTTCACCGCCACCGGAAACGGAAAGTCGAAAGGCGTGCTTGTCCCGAAGCCGGGAATGCGCGCGATGGGGTCGCTCAACATGTCGAGCACGATCGCACTCGCGACACCCGACATCACGCGCGGCGCACTCTCCGCGAAACCACCACCACGACTCGATGGTGACGCACGCATCCAGCTCCACGGACGCAACACTCCACCATTGGCCAGCGCGCGATATCCATTCGCCAGCTCGATGAGCGTGACGTCGCCATTCCCCAGCGCGAGGCCGAGTCCGTAGTGCGTCGCGTCGCGCTGCAGCGACTCGAACCCGGCCAGATGCAGCGTGTGCAGGAAGCTCCCCACGCCCATGCGCGACGCGAGCTCCACCGCCGGCACGTTGTACGAGCTGCCGAGCGCCTCGCGAACACGCACGGGCCCGCGAAAGCGGCGATCGTAGTTGCGCGGTGCGTACGAGCCAGTCGCCGTGGCGTACGACTTCGGCACATCGGGCAGCACGCTCGCCGCCGTAAAGCCGCGGTCGAGCGCCAGCCCGTACAAAAAGGGCTTGAGCGTGGACCCTGGCTGCCGCGCCGAGACGACCATGTCCGTCTGTCCGTCGTCGGGCGACCAGAAGTCCGGCGACCCAACCCACGCGAGCACCTCGCCACTCGCGTTGTCCAACACCACGGCCGCCGCATGCTCCACACCGCGATCACGCAACACGTCCACCGCATGCCGCACGTCTCGCTCGACCACCGACTGTAGCTCGACATCGAGCGACGTCCGCACACTCGTCACCGATGTGCCAGCCGTCCACGCCAGCACGCGCGTCGTGAAGTGCGGCGCCACGAATGGCGACACACGCAGCGCCGCGCGTAACGGCTCGTCAGCGGTGCGCGCCACCTCGATCGCCGACGCATACCCCAGACGCTGCATCCGCCGCAGCGCCGTCGTGCGTCCCACGCGCGCCTTACCCGGCGCAACGCGCGGGTTGTCGCGCGACGGCGCATGCGCGAGACCGGCCAGCGTTGCCGCCTGGCCGAGGCTCAGTTCCGATGCGGGGGCATCGAAGTAGAGTGCGCTCGCCGCGCCCACGCCCATGGTGCCCTGGCCGAGCTGCACGCGGTTCAGGTACTGCTCCATGATCTGCTGCTTGCCGAGCTGCTGTTCGATGCGCAGCGCCCACGCCGCCTGCACGAGCTTTCCGCCCCAGTCGCGACGCACCGGCCGCATGATGCGCGCGAGTTGCATGCTGATCGTCGACGCGCCGGAGACCACGCGCCCCGCGAGTGCGTTGTCCCTCGCAGCGCGCGCCATCGCGTACAGATCCAGTCCGTGGTGCTCCCAGAACTTCGCGTCTTCCACGGCGACGAACGCGTTGATCACGTCGGGATCGATCCGATCATACGGAACCCAGCGCTCCTGGCCGCCGCCGGCGGAACGCGTGGAGCGGAGCACTGCGCCGTGCCGGTCCTCGATCACCACGCCCGGTGCCGCGGTGCGCGCCGTCATCGCCGCGGGGAGCGGTAACAGCATCCAGGTCATCACGCTGAGAACACCGCTTGCGACCAGTGCGCCAATCACCAGCCCCACTCGACGCCGGCTGATCACCTGCCCCCGCCTCCGCGCGGGGTCACGACGAACGTGCCACCGTCACTCCGCCCGTTCACCGCGGGATTGTACATCTCCTCGGCATGTGCCGGCGGGCGAATGAACGTGCCGGGCGTCGTCGCACGCGCGATGTACGTCGCCGTGTACGCTCCGCGCCACATGACCGTCGCCGAGTACACCACACGGTCGTCGCGAATCTCGCGATGATCGAACGGAGACCACCAACCGGAATCCCAACTGCCATACCAGGAGGTCCGCTCGCTCTCGTCGTCATCGTCGCGTTCCGCGTTCGCGCCCGGACCAGCCAGCGTTGCCGCCGTACGCAGGCTCAGGTCCACCGCCTCGAGCCCGGCGGGAAGCGCATCGTCCAGGACGACGAAGAATCGCGTCGCCGGCACCGAGATGCGCAGCCGCACGCGAACCAGATCGCCCTCGGCCACACTCACCAGCGGCGCTCCGCCATCGATCCGCTCGTACCATCGCTCCACCTGGATACCGCGATCCTCCGGCGTCACGGGTGCCGCCGCAGGGATCTCGGTGACGGACAGGTAGTAGTACACGACGCCCTCCCCCGGAGCGGCGTCCAGGCGCAGCGTGAGCGCCTGCGCGTTCGTGCGCGCACCGAGGCTGCTCAGCGCAATACTCGAATCGCGCAGCGCGCTTTGTGCGGCAGCGCCGCCCTGCATGACGACGCGATCTCCCACACGCACGCTCACCACGCGTTCTGCTTGTGCACGCCGCCGCCGGTCGAGCGCAGCCAGCGCGGTCACCGTAGACGCATAGTCCTGCGTGTTCCACTGCCAGTCTCGGCGCGCGCGATTCTGCTGCGCCAGTGTCTCCGCGATGGGGCCCACGAGCGCGTGCTGCGGATCGAGGGCGAGGGTGGCGGTGAGCACGCGCGCGAGTGGCCGCATGCGCGATTCAAAGTAGAAGTGCGGCCGGAGGGAATCCGACAGCACAGCGCGCCGCCCTTCCACGCGGATGAGCGCCCACGTCGGCTCCATCAGGCGCCGCGCTGCCGTCACTTGTCGACGACGAACCAGCACTTCAGCGAGCCGAGCGCGGTCTTCGACCGTGAGCTGTGCGGCGGTGCGCAGCAGTTCGTTCTCGGCGGCGACGTCGGGACGTCCATACCGGCTGAGGAAATCCACCGCGGCTACACGCTCACGCAGGTGCATGGCTCGATTCTCGGTCCACCAGCCTACGGGCGTAAACTCGTCCGTCGTATCGTTGCGCAGGCGTGTAGTGAGATACCCCGCGAGCTTGCTGAGCACGAGCGTGTCGACCTTGACGTCGCGGGCCGCGTCGGCGGCGTCGAGCAGCACGATACCCGCAAACGCGCTCAACCATGCACTCGACCAATCGGACGACGACCAGTATCCGATGCCGCCATCGCTGCGCTGCCGGCCGCTCAGGATCGCGACGGCGCGCGCAATGTCTCGCCGCGGATCGCCGCGCAGCTTCTCCGCGCCGCCCTGCATTTGCGCCCGATACAACGCGATGAGCGGAACGGCCGAGCTGATCACCTGCTCCGTGCAGTCCCATGCGTAGATGCGCAGCGACCGCTGGATGCCGCGAATCGTCGCGAGCGGTGACACGCCCAGGCTGAGCGACAAGCGCGAGCGGTCGAGATCCATGCCCGGTGGCAGCGCGAGCGCGATGGACGCGGTGTCGTGCAGAACGCCCGCGATCGTGTGCGTCACGGGGTGATGATCGGGACGCACGGGAATCGCGACGCGCACCGCGTCGGCGTTCGTTGCGTCCGTCACGTCGAAGCGGAATGCGGCGCTGTCGTTGCGCGTCGCCACGAATGGAAAGCGCACCTCCGTTCCACGCAGCGCAGCGAGTGTTGCCGTTTGCTCGGCGCTGCCGCGCAGCGTGGCGCCAACAACAGAGGCTTTCACGTTGACGTCGACGCTCTTGCCGTCGCGGCGGTTGATCACCGCGCCCGCGATGAACTGGTCGCCCGGACGAACAAAGCGCGGAAGCGCCTGTCGCGCGAGGAGCGGACGCGTGACGAGCATCTCCGACTCGCCCTTGCCGTACCGGTCGCCGGCCGTGACTGCAACCGCCATGACGCGGAAGGTCGTGATGTTGTCGGGCAGCTTTGCGCTCGCGACGGCGTTGCCCTGTGCGTCCGTCACCACGGTGCCGAGGAAGAAGGCGGTGCTCTTGAAGCGCGAACGGAGGACGTCGGCACCTGCCGCACCGCCGCCGCCGCCAGGCGCACGCCCCTTTTCTCCCTCTGGAATCTGCGGCGCCACGGACGTCATGTTGCTCGCGAGCCGCATGCCGAGCCCGCGTTCGCGGTAGATGAGGTCGAGTGGATCCGGCGTCTTGTAGCCGGTGAGCGACAACACACCCTCATCCACGGCCCAGAGCGTGACCTCACTCCTTGCTCCGCGCCCTTGCTTGTCGCGCACGCGGATGCGCACGCGTGCCGTGTCCGCTGGCCGGTACTCGGAGCGCTCTGCCGCAACGGTGACGGTGAGCCGCTTCACTTCCGGCGTCACGCGCAGCTGCGCGTAACCGACGCGAATGGTCGGACGGCCAGCGTCGTCGAGCGTTCCCGGTTTCGCGCTGCGACCGCGCGCGACGAGGATCGAGACGAACACATTCGGCGCGAAGGCTTCGGTGATGGGCAGCTTCAGCGTCGTCGCGCCGGATGTGATGCGCACCCTGCGTTGCTCGATAAGCCCCTCGCGTTCCACGGTGATCCACGCTTCCGCATCCGTGAATGGCGACGCGAAGAGCACCGTCGCAGTATCTCCAACCGCATAGCGCGTCTTGTCGGGAATCACGTCCATCTTGAACTGCGTCTCGTCGCTCCACGGAACCCAACCGGCGCCAGCCGCCCAGCGATGGAAGCTCGTCGCCACCGCTCGGCCCTTCTGATCCGCTGCGGTGAAGGAGACGATGTACATGCCTCCGTCCTTCGGCGTAAACGCGCAGGACACGGGCGTCGCGGCGGTGGTTACGCTGCAGCGGGCAACCGTGTCCGTCACCCATTCGCCGACCACCTGCGAGAATCCATTGCGCTCGCGACGCACGCGATGCCATTCGCGACGGGCGATGGTGCCCGAGACGCGAATGTCGCTGATCTTCTGTCCGTCCGGGCGCACGGTCATCACGACGACCGACTGCGGCGTACCCGACCTCCAGAAGTAGTCGCTCCCCGTAGTCTTGGCGGCGATGTAGAACTCCGCTGGATGCACCAACGTCGTGGTGGACGCGCTCACCGTCTGGCGATTGATATCCGTTACCGTCGCCTCGATCGTCACGCGCGCGGCACGGCCCTTCTTCGACGCTGGCAACGTGACGCCGAACGTCCGCGCACCGCGCGCATCCAGTGTGTCATCCTTGCTTCCGACGAAGTCCGATTCGGTGTCATCGTCCTCCCACCACGAGCCAGACTCGCCAACGTACCAACCGTCGGTGCCGGGAATCTCCAGTTCCCACGAGCTCAGCGTGGCCTGCCTCGCCGTCCACGACACACTCGCGCGACCCATGGGCGCGCCGAACAGGTAGCGCGCCTGCGCCGTGGCGCTGAACACGTCACCGGGGAGTCGAGTCGCGGTTGGTGCGCTCACGTCGACCAGGAACTCCGGTGGCCGATACTCCGCCACGCTGTAGTTCGCCCACGCGATGCTGCGCCATTGCCCCAGTCGCTTTACGCGGATGTCCACGCCGTAGTAGCCAACCGCAGCCGACGCGGGCAACACGATCGATTGGTCCGCCGTTCCAAACGCCGAGAGCGGCGTGGTGACGGTGCGGAGGATGCCTTCGTCGCGGTCGTGGAACTGCCAGTTGATCGAGTCGCCGGGCGCAGGCGCGCGCAGGGCGCCGAGCGCCCCGTTGCGCACGATGGCCTTGGCGTACACGCGCTCGCCGGGCCGGTAGATGCCACGCTCGGTAAACAGCGCGCCGGCCACGGGTAGCCGCGCGTCGCCCCACGCGCTGTAAACATTGAAGCGGTACGGCGAGAGATCCGGATCCCATCGATTGATGGCCGTCACCGCGCGATCGGTGCCGAGCGTGACGCTGACGTAGCCTTCGAAATCCGAGCGCTCGCTCTCGTCGTCCGTGAGCGTATCGCGGATTGCGTCCGCCGAGAACGCATCGAAGCGCGCGAGCCCCTCGGCATCGGTGCGCGCGGTTGCGACGCGCCTGCCTCGCGCGTTGAAGAGCACGACCGTCGCGCCTGCCCTCGGTTTGCCGTCGCTTACGCCCGTGACCCAGACGGCGCCGCTGGCGAGACCAATTTTCGCGTGCACGCCGAGGTCGGTCACCTGGATGAGTGCAGGTGCGCCGTCGGTTCGCGTAGCAAATCCCGCCGAGCGACCGCCGATTTTCACGGCGAAGAGTGCCGGCGTGCCAGCGCGCATGGCATTGAGGGTGGGGATGCGCACGCCGGAGATCATCGGGCGGTCCAGCACGCTGCGCACGGGAATGCGCACGACGTTCGCGTTGCGCACCAGCGTCGACCAGAGCGTGTCACTCCCCCACGCGAAGCGGCTGAGCACGCGCGCCTCGAGCGAGTCCGGCACGGGCGCAATCGTGGCGACGAGCGTGTCCACGTTCACGTGCTGCACCGCCAGCGTGTGCGCGCCCACGCGCTCCACGAGGAGGCGCCCGAACGCGTGCGTGATGGACGGTTGGTATCCCGACGTGCGATGGCCGGCGGCGGGATTTCCGCGCAGCGGTTGGCCGAACACGTCGCGCATGGTGGTGTCGACGACGACGGCGTATCCGGTACGCGGCTTCAACGTGCTCTCGAGCGTCCACTCCGTCGACTCCGCGCTCGTGTCGCGCACGATGAACTTCGTCTCCGGCAGCAGGTGCACGTGACGCAGGACGTCTGCGCCGCGCACCGGGTTGCTGAAGCGCACGCGGATCGGACCGATGGGGCAGTCAGCGCCGTGGCGACAGTCCACCCCCGCGAGCTGGAGATCGCCGTACGTGCGGAAGCTCCACCGTGCAAGACTGCCGGTTGTTTGATCGTCGACGAGGGCCGGCGCCACCAGCACCGCTGAGCATGCGCGTGGCAGCGGCGACTCAGGTGTGAACTGCACCACTCGGCGCAGTGAGTCGGCAGCGCGGTCGCGATTCCATCCTCCTGCTTCCTGGATCACATAGCGGTCGGACTTCCCGATGCGCCGCTGTCCCTGCGCGACGAGGCGCACGATGCGCGGGCCAGCACACGGTGCGCCGAGTTCGATGAACGAGGCCGCGGCGACCTTCGGAAGGTCGACGGGCGCGCTGTACACGAGCTCGAAACGCTGGTTCGGTGTGACGTGCTCCGCGCGCGCGATGTTCGGGGACATACGCTGTCCCGTGTCGGGCGGGCCAAGGGGGAATCCCGTGAGCAGCGTGGGTCCGCGCACGCGGAATGTGAATCGATAGGGCTCGGCGAGGGCGGTGCCGTCCATCGCACGAAAGGTGTTCGCGATGGTGACCGTGTACCGGGCGCCCGGAACGAGCATCGCGGACGGCGTGAACCGGATCGTCACCGGATCGCGCCACTCGAGTTTCCCCGCGATGGCTGGCGAGACGCGGAGTATGCTCGCTGCGTCCACCGTGCGGTCCAGCGAACCAGCGACGGGGCGATCGAACGTGGCCGAGATGCGTGCCATGGGGCTCGCGTCGTCGCTCGGCGTGACACGCACGACGCGCAGCGGTGTGTTCCGCTGCGCGAGGGCTGGACACGCCGCCATGACCATCAAAACCAGGAACGCGCCATGCGTCGAGCGCATGGGTGGATGTTACCGCAGGAACACGGTGCCGGTTAGTCCGGCGACTACCCGTATGTCCGTCCTGAAACGCGCAATTCGGCTTGGATGTCATCCCGAGCGAAGTCGAGGGATCTGCACTCTCCACCTGGTGGTGAGGTGCAGGCCCCTCGACTCGCTTCGCTCGCTCGGGGTGACAACGCTACTTTGGCGGTTTCGAGACGGGAGACACCTATCGGCCGATCGTTGGCGCGATGGGCCCCTCACCAACGTTGTACGGGCCCGTGAGCTCATAGTCGGTGACGAGCGCTGTGAGGTCCCACGCGCGCTTCATCGCCCAGATCATCCCGAAGATGGATAGCACCCCGGCGTAGATGCCGTACCAGAAGGCCGACATGATCGGCAGCATCACGAGGAGTACGAGCGCACCGACGAACGCGGCACCCGCGCCACCGGCCAGCCTGCTCGCCGCCGACATGTTGCCGTCGCTGGCGCGCAGGTTCTCGCGCGTCTGCTCGAGGCGCATGACTGAATCGGCGTATGCAATGGAGTCCGTCCGTGCCGCGACGACCTCCTCGTCTTCCGACTCGTCATTGATCGGATTGGCCTGGCTGTTCAGCTCGTCGTTGATCTCGGCCATCTGGCCAGCGGGGCCCGTGCGTGCCTCGCTCCGGGGCGGCGCCTCGATCTCGCTCATCTGGCTCGCGGCGCGAATCACGGGCATCAGCATGGCGAGCCCAAGTGCGAGATACGTCAGAGAGACGGCCAGGATCTGGTAGCGCCGCCCGCCGTAGTTCGCCGTCGCCTTGCCGATCGCTTTCGACACCAGGTACGCGACGCCGAATGACGCGAGGATGCGGAAGGCCCCAACGACCATCAGCAGCAACGCGACGCCCAGCATGCCGGCGAAGGCCGCACCGCCACCGTAGAGCGCCGCCCGCGCCAGGGAACCGGGTCCCGTGCCCCGCTCGATGCGGGTCCGATAGCCCTGTGCACACCTGGGACAGAGCGGCCGCTCGTCGAGATTGAAGTACACCGTGCGCAAAATGGCTTTGCACTCGGCGCAGGACATGGCGAGAGGAACGCGAGGCGCATCCGTGTCGGATGCGCGACTCGCGCGCTCGGCGTTGGTGACGTACATGGTGGGACGGCCGCGGAGGAGGGATGGCGAGCTGATCGCCTGTCGCTGTTGACGACCCACGGCGCGAAAGGTTTGTGATTTAGCCCTTTGGTGTGCCAGCGTTTCAGCGTGTGTCGTGTCAGCGTTTCCAGCGTTCGTCGTCTGGGTTCAATCCGTTCACTTCGCCGCCTTCACTTCACGATTGAAGATCTTGTTCACGATCTTCCACTCGCCGTTCACCTTCAGCAGCGTGAAGTAGTCGGTGAACTTCACGGCGGGATAGTCGAGCACGACCTTGGCCACGGCCGCCGTGCCCGTCACGTCCACCATCTCGATCGAGCGCTTCCGCTGCGCTTCATCAGCCGCGGGCTTGCCCGGCGAACCGGCGATGTACTCGGCGCCCGTCCGCGTCTTGAACTCCCCTGCGTCGACCCAGTAGAGGTTCGCCACCGGGTGAAACACCATCGAGTGGTGTGCGCCAAGTCCCGTCGAGTGGCCCAGCAGGTAGTGATTCACCGCCGCACGAACTGCGGCCTGCTCGGCGTCCTGTGCCGAGGCTGTGGAGGCGAGCATAGCGAGCAGTGCCCCGCCCATGATCCGGGATGCCGTGGACATGCGAAACCTCTTCAGTGGGAGTTGAACGACCTACCAAAAAGTGGCATCGGTGTTCCGCCATCGCGAGCGCGGTTTTGTCATCCTGACGAAGTCCTGTCATCGTGAGCACGGGTTGTCATCCTGAGCCCTTCGACTGCGCTCCGGGCAGGCTTCGCGAAGGATCTGCACCTCGGGCCGGCGGGAGCGGAACATTACCTCCCGCGTAATCGACTTCATGACGTGCCGTGGCAATTGTTCGCACACAACCACGAGCATTGCCCGGGACAGTAAGCAGGTCCCTCGACGTCGCTCGGGACGACAATCCTCAACGGAGAACGATCATGCGGACGATTCATCCTTCACCCCTGCTCAGGACCGCGCTCCTCGCCGACGCCGTCGTCAGCGGCGCCGTCGCCATCATCCAGCTCGCCGCAACGGACTGGCTGAGCGGTTTCCTCCAGTTGCCGCGGACACTGCTCTTCGAGACGGGAGTCTTTCTCGTCGTCTACACAGCGCTGTTGCTCGTGCTCGCCCGCAGCGCGCGCGTGCCGTCGGCGCTCATCGCAGTGATCGTGCTTGGCAACGTTGGCTGGGCGCTCGGATGCGCTGGCCTTCTCGTCGTGGGCGGCGTGTCGCCAAGTGCCATGGGTGTTGCGTTCGTCATCGTGCAGGCAGTCGCCGTACTCGCCTTCGCGGCGCTCGAGTACATTGGGCTCGCGTCGTCCGAACGGGCGCCCGAGCGCCAGACGGTCGTCGCACGCTGAAGTCCAGCCATCGTGCGGTTCCATCAGACGTCCACGTATTTCGCGAGCGTCATCGTGGCACACCCGTCCCCTTCGACATCACACCACGCAGCACCGGTCGGTGCCATGGTGCGCGCCTGGCGCCTCAAGCGCCGGCTCAGTCAACTCGCGCTATCGCTCGACGCCGGCATCTCCACGCGTCACCTGAGCTTTGTGGAGACCGGCCGCTCGCGTCCCAGCCCCGAGCTCCTGCTTGGGTTGGCCGAGCAACTCGGCGTGCCGCTGCGGGAGCGCAATGCGTGGCTCCATGCGGCGGGTCATGCCTCACGATATCCGGAGAGCACGCTCGCTGCGCCTGACGTCGCCATGGTGCGTAGCGCGGTACAACGGCTGCTCGACCTGCACGATCCCTATCCCGGCGTCGCGCTGGATCGTTCGTGGAACGTCGTACTCGCCAACCAGGCGGCATCGAGCATGATGTCCTCGGTACCGGCGTTCCTGCTTTCCCCGGTGCCGAACATGTTTCGCGCGAGTCTCCACCCGGAAGGATTCGCCGCAAGCACCGTCAACTTCGACGAATGGGGTCGCTACCTGCTCAGCGAGCTTCGGCGCCTTGCCGAGTCGAGCACCGACCCCCTCATCGGCGCGCTCTTTGACGAGGTCTCGGCGTATCCCAACGTCCGTGCGCTGAACGCTCGGCAGCCGGTCACGAACGACGCCGCGCGTTCGCCGCTGGTGTCCTGCATCCTCGAGCAGGGCGGCATGCGTCTCTCACTGTTCAGCACACTCGCGACCATCGGCGCACCGCGCGATGTGATGCTCGCCGAGCTCACCGTGGAGTTGTTCTATCCGGCGGATGAGGTGACGGCGACGGTGCTTCGTGGTGGCGGCAGCGCCGCCAGGTAACGGATGCCGGTCGCCCTCACTCGAGCGGAACGAGCCGCGCCTTGAAATGCGCCTGCATCTTCTGGGGCAGGCTCCCCATCATGACGCGCACCGTGTAGTTGCCATGCAGGGCGTCGCCATTGGAGAATCCCCAATCGGAGATCTCGTTGATTCCCACGCGAATCTCCTGGCCGTCCTTCACGTTCGTCACGAGCCGAGGCGTCGCGTCGAGTGGACCGACGAATTGCGTGCCCTCCCGGTGTACGTCGCCGAGCCACATGTGCTCCACTTCTCCGTTCGTCGGGTCATCGATGCGCACCTTTACCGTGAAGTCGTGATCGCCTGCTTGTGGCGATTCCAGTCGCGCGACGAACCGCTCCACCGACGCGCGCGCCGCGGCGATCGCCTCTTCCATCGTGTTGTCGCCGGGCGCGCTGAGGAACATCGGCGTCGCACCCTCCTTGCGATCCATCATTCCCAGCGCTTCGTCGGATGTCATCTGGATACTCGGATAGTCGCGTGACACCACGGCGCTCATCATCCCTGCGACCCGTCGCTGCATGGTGATCACCGCGCGCTGGCCATCGTACTTGCCGCCAAGAAAGTTGCCCGCCTCCACTGGACTCTTGAAACGCGGATCGTGCTTGCTCAGCAGCCTGATGAGCGCCTCGTCGTCGGTCGTCTCGAAGGTGACCGTCACCTCGCCGCCGCCGATGTTGTTCATCATCTCCACCAGCAGCGCGATGGGGCCCGTACCGCACGCGGGACACTTTTGTAAAATTGGAATGAAGTCGAGACGCATCACTTCAGCGTCGACCTGCTCGCCGCATTCCGGGCACTTCACGCGCTCCAGTGCCGCCTGGTGCGCCGCGGCCACGTCATCGCTGAGCACGAAACGATAGACGCGTTCATCGCCATCGCTTGCGGGCGCAAACGTCACCCGCGCGCGATTGGCCGGCGAATCGCCAATCGTCGCGCCGTCCTCGATGACCGGTCCCGCGACGATAAGCTCTCGCACCCAGTATTGCGCGACAGCCGCCACGGCCTCGAGCTCCGCGTCGCTCGTCGCAACTTCGATGTTCATGAGGCCGAGCGCAGCGAGTCCGCTCGTGTAGAGCGCGATGCCCGTTCCTGGCTTGCCGACGTGAAACCCAACGAGAATGCCAAGTGCCGGATCGGTGGTCGCGTGCGACTGGACGAACTGCGGCGGCAGGAGCCGCTCGTTGTTCCAGAACACGGCGGCGACGGGCACATCGTCAGCCTCAAGGCTGTCGAGCACTGCCGCGGTCAACCGGACGAGGAGCCGTGCGGTGCTCGCAGCGGAGTGTTCCGTGGACGCGACGCGGACGGACAGCATGTGCGTGTGAGCGCGTACGTCGGACGTGTCCCACCAATCGGCGTCCTTCATCGGCGTCACGAGTGTCGCTGCCGCCACTGCGCCGGCGAGCTGGACGACGCGCATCTCGCCGCCACGAACCGCGCGGCGGATGCCGCCGGCGTCCTCGTCCCAGGGCGTGGCGTCTAACGGGATGCCCCGTTCAGCGAGACACTCGGTGATCGCGCTCGCGTCGAGCGTGCATGGCGCGCCGAGCAGGATCTGGGCGACGAGCGGATGCTCGATGGGCGCGAGAACGTCGGGGCGGGGCATGGCATCGCCAGTGGTGCAAGAAGCGCGCGGCCGTGGGAGTGAACACCACGGCCGCTATTCCGGTCAGCGCAACTCGCGAATCTTGATACCGCGAAACGACAGCGAGCCCGCGTGATCGCCCTGCATCGCCAGGTGACCCGTCTTGTTCCGGCCGTACCTCGGCCACGCGCTGAACTTCGACGCCTTGACCTTTGCCTCCCAGTCCGGGCTCCACAGCTCGTACTCCAGCAGCTTGAACCCGTTGAGCCAGTGCTCCACATGCGGGCCACGCGCGACGATTCGCGTCACGTTCCATTCGCCCACTGGCTTCAGGTGCCCTTCTGGCGACGGATACAACCCATACGCCGCGCCGGCGCAGGTCAGGCGCGACTTGTTGTCGCCCGCCTTGATGTCATCCAGCAGCTGATACTCCGGTGCCGTCCAGTAGATCTTCTCGAACTCCTCCGTGCCACGATAGAAGATCCCGGCATTCCCGGCTTCGCTGATCCGCCACTCGATCTGGAAATCGAAGTCTGTGAACTGCTCCTTCGACACGATGTCCGAGACGGGCCGAGTCTTCGTGATTGTGCCGTTCTCCACGCGCCACTCTGCAGGTACGGTGGCCTGCTTGTAGCCGCGCCACGAGTCCATGCTGGTCCCGTCGAACAACAGTCGCCAGCCCGCCTGGCGCTCCGCGGCCGTCAATGTATTCGAGCCGCTGGACGGCGCCGGATCCGCCGGCAATGACGACGACTCCATGCGGCCCCCCGCCCCCGTCTTCGTGAGTCCGGTCTGTGAACAGCCGGCGACGAGAATCGCCGCCGCGGCGAGCAGGCCCGCTCTCGGCATTGCCACACTCATAGTGCCCACCCCGCGCGATACTCGCGCGTAAGAAATTGGTTCGCGTCAGGCGCATTCGTGAACTGCATTTTCGCCGCGTCGTACAACACCTTGCGGCCCTGCCCCGCGCGCAGCGCGGCAATGCCCAGCACCATCGTCTCGTTGAGCGCGGCGCCATACTCGAACGGCGAGCTCGCCGTTCCCTCGCCCTTGCACGCCTGCACCCAGTTCATGTTGTGTGTCCCCGTGATACGCGGCACGCTCTGCGCCACCGCCGCGCCCGCCTCGGCCACCGATCCCGGGAAGAGACGCGGGTTGTCGCCATAGGTGTCGTGCACCAGGATGCCCTTGTCGCCAATGAAGATCGCGCCGCCCTCGGAGCTGAGCTTCACGTCGTCCGGCAGCTGGTCCGGACGTGGCGGAAAGAGACCGCCGTCGTACCAGTTGAGCTTGACGGGCGGACGCGAGCCATTGGCGGGATACTGGTAGTGCACCGTCGTCGCCATGGGATAGCACACCTGCTGGCTGCCGGGCCGCGTCCCTTCCGGTGAGCCCGATGGAACGGGAATGGGCGACGTGCCCCACAAGGTTGACGTCGCCTCGATGCTCGTGGGCTGCGTCAGCTCTAAAGACCAGTAGGCCTGATCCAGGAGATGCGCGCCCATGTCGCCAAGCGCGCCGACCCCGAAGTCCACCCAGCCCCGCCACGTGAACGGGTGGTACACCGGGTGATATGGGATGTCCTCGGCCACGGGTCCCAGGTAGAGATCCCAGCGCAGCCCTTCCGGCTTCGTGAACGTCGCGTTGGCCAGCGACGCCGCGAGCGCATTGCGCACCGCGCCCACGTTGCCCGCGGCGAGCGCCGCCGCGGTGCCTGGCGCTGCTGGACGCGGCAGCCCCTGCGCCCAGAACCGCGCGGGGCGATCGGTATAGATGTGCACCTCGCGCACGGGACCGATCACGCCGGCGCGCATCCACTCCACCACGCGCCGCGTGCCATCGCGCGAATGGCCCTGGTTGCCCATCTGCGTCACGACCTTCTTCTCCGTGGCCAGTCTCGCGAGGAGCCGCGACTCATAGACCGACCACGTCAACGGCTTCTGGCAGTAGACGTGCTTGCCCGCGTGCATTGCCGCTGCGGCGATGCACGCGTGCGTGTGGTCCGGCGTCGCGATGATGATGCCGTCCAGGTCGCGCTGCTTGGCGAGCATCTCGCGGAAGTCGACATACTTGGTCGCCTTCTTGTACGCCTCCTGGAGCTTTGCCCTGCTCGGCGCCAGCTCCCTGCCGGCAGCGGGCGCGGTCATGACGTTCTTTTCCATGAGCGCGGGATCTACGTCGCAGAAGGCGACGAGATTCTCGCTGACCACGGCTTCGGCGTTGTTGGTTCCCTGCCCGCCCATCCCGACGACGGCGATGTTGAGCATCGCGCTCGGTGCGGTGTAGCCGACGCCGCCAAGCACATGACGCGGGACGATGGTGGGGAATCCCGGAAGTGCCGGAAGTGCCATGGCGCCAAGCGCGAGCTTGCTGGCGTCGGTCACGAAGTCACGGCGGGAAAGTTTCTCGGACATGCGCTCCCTGTCTGGTGGCTGATATGGAGAAGATACGCGCCAGACTGCGACTCGGGAGGACGAAGGCGACTACGAGCATTGCGCTCATTGCGGCGTCCATGTCATCGCTCCTGCCTGTCGAGAAAATCCGTACGCTCCAAGCACGCGCGTCCCAGGCGGCAGTTTGTCGGGGCACTCCACGGCCGCCCACACGCGCTCGCCATCCGGCTGCACCACCACCCACAGCCGAAAGCGCCGGTCCTCGAGACGCACCTTGCGTCCCGCCAGCGGACCACCGTGCAAGTCCACCGTCTCCGCGATCGGCGCATCATCGGCATTCGCGCGATCCGTGCGCTGCCGCTCGATCTCATGCCGGCGATGCCGAGTCGCGCTCCGCACTGCGAGATCCAGCTCGGTGAGCTCGATCGGCTTTGTGAGGTAGTCCATCGCACCGCGCGCCAGCGCTTCGCGCGCCGTTCCGAGGTCGCTCGACCCCGAGAGCATCAGCACGGGCAGGTCGCGGTCCAGCAGCAGCGCCTCCGACAGGAACTCCAGTCCAGACATGCCGGGCATCCTGACGTCGCACAGGAGGACGTCGAAATACTCCTCCCGCATCCGCGCGAGTCCTTCCTGACCGGACTCGGCAGCCACCACATCGCAGCCGCGACGGATCAGGAGCGTCGCGATCGCCGCACCCACCGTGGAGTCGTCGTCGATCACGAGCACACGCGGCTTCGCCGGCTCGCCGGCGAGGTTCAGGAACAACGGTGTGACCGGCGTGCGATGAGGACCAGACGTGCGAGCCATGATGACGTACCCCGCAGCAACCGAGTGAAGATGATGCAATTATCGGCGCTGCCATGGGAATTGTTAGGGGTGAACAAAAGGCTCGTGTAACGCATTCCCCGCCTCGCTCCACCTCGCTACCTTCGCCGAATCACCTTCTCGAGGCACGGCGCCATTCTCACGACACGTGATGTAGACCTTCCCCTGCACGAGGACGTGCGGCGCCTGGCGGCGGCACTTGGCCGGGTCATCCGACGCCTCGAGGGCGATGAGGCGTTCATCACCGTCGATTCGCTGCGCCGCCTGTCGCGCGCGCGCCGCCGCGGCGACGAGGGCGCACGCTCGCTCGAATCACTCCTCGCGCTGGTCGACGCGCTTCCACTCCCCCTCTGCGCAGTGTCCGCACGCGCGTTCACCTTGTTTTTCCTCCTCATCAACACGGCCGAGCAGGTACATCGCGTCCGGCGTTCGCGCGCCTACGCGCACGACGCGGACGCCGCGCCGCAGCCCGCGTCCGCCCGCTGGACCATGCGCACGCTGCGCCAGGCTGGCCACTCGGCGGACGATGTGCTCGACGCCATCGTGCGGCTCGACGTGCGGCCCGTGCTCACCGCGCACCCCACCGAGTCCACGCGTCGCACTCTGCTCGCACTTCAGGCGCGCGTCGCGGAGCTGCTGCTCAGCTGGGAATCCACTGCGCACACCGAGCGCCGCGCGCTCGACGAACGGCTCGACGCCGAGATCGAACTGCTGTGGCTCACCGCCGAGGTGCGGCGCGATCGCCCCACCGTGGCGGACGAAGTGAGCACTGGCCTCTGGTATCTCGAGACACGCTTGCTCGACGCCAGCGCCAGCGCGCGCGACGCACTCATGCGCGCCTTCGAGGACGAGTTCAATGCCACCGCGAACGCGCTTCGCATTCCCGTGCCCATCCGGCTTGGCAACTGGGTCGGCGGCGATCGCGACGGCAATCCATACGTCACCGCCGCCACCACACTCGCCGCGGCTCGGCGCGCCAGCCACGTGATACTCGGCCGCTATGGCGAGGCCATGCTCGACTTGATCGAGCGGCTTGCACTCTCCGCGCAATACGCCGAACCGCCCGCGGCGCTGCTTGCGTCACTCGAGGAAGATCGCGTCATGCTGCCCGACGTGTTCGCCGCGAATCGCGCTCGCAACTCGTCCGAACCGGTGCGCCTCAAGCTGAGCTTCATGGCCGCGCGCATTGCCGCGACGCGCCGCCTGGTCGCATCGCGCGACGCCGGTGCCGTGCTCGCGGAATCAAGTGCGTACGCAGACGCCGCGGAATTCGACCGCGACCTGATGCTCGTCCGCATGAGCCTCCTCGCGGCCGACGCGGTGGAAACGTGCCGGACACTCATGGACCCACTCGTCGCACTCGTGCGCGCGCATGGTTTTCACGGCTTCATGATGGACGTCCGCGATCACTCGGACATGCTGCGTGATGCCGTGGATGAGATCCGGACCATCCTCGTGCTCGCGCCGCTCGACGCGTCAGCCCTGCGCGCCGAATTGTCGGGACGGCGTCCACTGGTCGGTGCGCATCTTCCCGTGAACGACGCCACGAGGCGCGTGCTCGACACGTTCCATGCAATCCGCATCATCCAGGACGAAACGGGCGAGGCGGCGGCGTCCACCTACATCGTTTCCATGGCCCGCGAGCCCGCCGACCTGCTGCGCGTGCTCCTGCTCGGTCGCGAGGCAGGATTGGTCGACCTGGCGACCGATCCGCCGGTGTCGCGCATCGATGTCGTCCCGCTGTTCGAGACCCTCGCGGATCTCGATCACGCGCCGGACGTCATGCGCGCCCTGCTCGGCGACTCGCTGTACCGGCGGCAACTCGCCGCTCGCGGCAATCGGCAGGAAGTCATGCTCGGCTACTCCGATTCCGCGAAGGACGCCGGTTTGCTCTCGGCATCGTGGGCACTGTATCGCGCGCAGGAAGCGTTGGCGGAGGTGTTCGCAGACACGGGAATCGAGCTCCGGCTCTTTCATGGGCGCGGCGGCGGCGTTGGCCGTGGCGGTGGCTCGCCAGTTTATCGTGCGCTGTCCGCGCTGCCGCCCGGCACCGTGGGCGGCCGCATCAAGATCACCGAGCAGGGTGAGATCATCTCGCAGCAGTTTGGCTTGCTGCCCGTTGCCGAACGCTCGCTCGAGGTGACGCTGTCCGGCGTGTTGCTTCACGGCTTCACCGACTGGCGCACGGTGCACGACGCAAGTGAGGTCGAGCGCTTTCGCGCCATCGTCGATCGACTGGCGGAGCGGTCGTTCGGCTTCTATCGCGCGTTGGTGCACGAGCAACCGGAGTTGTTCGCGTTGTTCCGCACGGCCACGCCCATCGCCGAGTTGGCAGACGCGCGCTTCGGTTCGCGGCCGGCGTATCGCCCCGGTGCGGCCTCCGGCATCGACGGCATTCGCGCCATTCCATGGGCGTTCGGTTGGACGCAGATCCGCCTCATGCTCACCGGGTGGCTCGGCGTGGGCACCGCGCTCAGTGAGGTGTGCGCGTCGGAATCCGGGTTACGCGAGTTGCGCCACATGTCGCGCACGTGGCCGTTCTTCGACGACTTTCTCTCCAAGGTGGAGATGGTGTGCGCCAAGACCGACGTCGAGATTGCGCGCGCGTACGTTGAGCGGCTCGGCGGTGACTCCGCGCTGCTCGACCTGCTCGACGCCGAGTACCAGCGCACCGTGGACGCGGTGCTGCGCATTCGCGAGACACCGGAGTTGATCGCCGACGTGCCGGTGCTCCAGGCCGCGATTGCGTTGCGCAATCCGTACGTCGACCCGCTCTCGTTGCTCCAGGTCGTGATGCTCGGCCGCAAGCGCGCGGCTGAGGCAGCCGGCGAGGATCATGCGGCCATCGATGAAGTGCTGGCGACGACGGTGAGCGGCATCGCGCAGGGACTGCGAAATACGGGGTAACGTTCTACGGGGTCAGAGTACGCGCTGAAGCGCCACCGTGAAGGTCGACCCGTGTCCTTCCTTGCTTCGCACACGCAACTCTCCGCCCATCCCGCGCGCGAGGTCTCGGCTGATCGCCAGGCCGAGGCCTGTGCCCTCGGTGGTCCGCGTCAGGTTGCGGTGTACCTGGATGAAGGGATCGAACACAGCCTCCTGCCGGTCGCGGGGAATCCCGATGCCGGAATCCGTGACGCGAAGGAAGACGAAGTTCGCCCCGGTTCCATCGCGGTGCGCAGAGTTCACGGTAATGCGGCCGCCCTTCTCGGTGAACTTGATCGCGTTGGAGAGCAGGTTGAGGATGATCTGCTGCAGTTTTTCCCCGTCCGCCTTCACGACGAGCTCCGGCGCGATGTCCACTTCGTACACCAGCCCCTTGGCCGCGAGTTGCGGCTCCACCATGGGAGCCACCGTCGCCACTGCATCGGTGAGGCGCAGCACGCTGATGTCGTACTCCACTCGGCCGGCTTCGAGCTTGGCAAAGTTCAGCACGTCGTTGATCAACGACAGCAGGTGCTCGCTGCTACGCTGGATCCGCTCGAGTGCGTGCAGTTGCGCATGGGTCACGTCGCCATGCACCCCGATCTCCATCAGTTGCGCATAGCCGACGATGGCGTTGAGCGGCGTCCGGAATTCGTGGCTCATCGCGGCGAGGAAATCGCTCTTCGACTTGTTCGCCGCTTCGGCACTGGCGCGCGCTTCGCGCTCGGCGGCAAATAACCGCGCTCGCTCCACCGCTTGCGCGGCTTGACGTCCTATGGCGAGGAAGAACGAGCGATCGCCCTCTGATTGGATTTGCGGAGTCGTGTACATGTACGTCATCGAGCCCACGACCGTCCCGTCGACGATGAGCGGAATGCTCGACAGCGCTTGCGCGCCGCATTGGTCCCACACCGCGTCGAGGTTGGGATAACGCTCGGACAACGCCTCTCGCGACGAGACCCAGAGTGGAACGCCCGTGCGGATGCACTCGGCGCTCGGCCCGATCATCGTGAGCGGGAAGCGTTCGTAGAGCTGCGCGACATCCTCCGGGAAGCCCTCCGTCCGGATCATCGTCACTTCATTGGTGTCCGGCACGCGCAGCGCGAGCATGCCCGTTTCCGCACCCGTCGCAGCACGACCCTCGGCCACGACGACATGCGCAATTTCATCGAGCGAGCGCGCCGCGCCAAGCGCCGCAGTCAGTGCCTGAAGCCGCTCCGTGCGCAGTGCGGAGCTGAGGGCCGCGTCCCGCGCGAGACGCTCGGCTTCAACGTCCGTATTCGTCCCAAACCAGCGAATCACGCGGTCATCGGCGTCACGCACGGGAGTGACGCGCGTGAGGAAGCGGCAATAGCGACCGTCCGCGCCACGCAGCGGGAACGTCATCTCGAACGGGGCGCCGCTCCTGATGGACGCCTGCCACCGCTCGAGCACCTCAGGCAGCACCGCAGGGTCGTGCAACGCCGTCCATCCCCATCCCTCCATCTCCGCGGGTGAGGAGCCAGTGTATTCGTACCACTGGCGGTTGTACCAGTCGATGTACCCGTCGGCGTCGGCCGTCCACGCCAGCGTCGGAATTGCATCGGCCAAGGTGTGAAACTGGCGTTCGCTCTCCGCCAGCCGCCCCTCGGCCTCCCGCTCGGCCACGAGTGCTGCTTCGTGCGCTGTTTCGTCGCGCAGCGTGAGCACGGCGCCCAGTTGCCGGCCATTCGCACCCAGGACGGGTCGCGCCGTGCCCACGGCGAGAATCTCACTCCCGTCGGGCCGGCGAATTTTCCATCGCTCGTTGATGACCGTCTCGCCTCGCAGCACCGCGCGCGCGAGTGGGAGCTCTTCCGAAGGGTATGGTGCGCCGTCGACGGTGAGCAGGTGGTACGTGTCCGAGTACTCCTCGGGCGGCACGCCAAGCGCGGCAACGCCGTGCAGGCGAACGGCAGCGTCATTCACGAGAGTGATGCGGCCGGTGGCGTCGGTGAGTATGACACCCTCATCGAGCTGCGCAATCGCTGCCTCGAGCGCCGAAAGTGACTCATCCGCTGTCATCGGCTTGGAGGCCGCGTCGGCGTCGGAAGACTCCTCAGGAGACATGTGCTACCAGCGCGAGGACACGAGCGGCTGGAGCTGGCCAGGCGCGCGAGGCGGGTCAGGTTAACTCTGTCAATATACTGGCTGGGGTAGGAATGGATCCCTGGAAATGTCATCCTGAGCGCAACGAAGAATCGCACCTGCCCTGTGTCATCCTGAGCGCAACGAAGAATCGCACCTGCCCTGTGTCATCCTGAGCGCAACGAAGGATCTGCACCTGCCCTGTGTCATCCTGAGCGAAGCGAAGGATCTGCACCTGCCCTGTGTCATCCTGAGCGAAGCGAAGGATCTGCACCTGCCCTGTGTCATCCTGAGCGAAGCGAAGGATCTGCACCTCCGCTCCGCTCTCGCTCGCAATGCACCCTGCTCCACCGTAGCTTGACGTGCGAACCACCTTACGGACAGGAGACACCATGCCCTTCGTCAAGGCAACCGGTGCAGTCGCAACCGACATCTTCTATCTGGACATCGGCGAAGGCCAGCCCGTCGTCCTGATACACGGCTGGCCGCTCAGTCATCGCATGTGGGAAGCCCAGATCAATGCGCTCACTGCAGCCGGCTATCGGGTCGTGGCGTACGATCGTCGCGGCTTCGGCGAGTCCGGCAGGCCGAGCGGTGGCTTCGACTACGACACCTTCGCGTCGGACCTCAACGACCTGATGACGCGGCTCGATCTTCGCGACGCGGTTCTGGCCGGATTCTCCATGGGCGGCGGCGAAGTCGCGCGCTACCTCGGCCGCTACGGCTCACAGCGCGTGTCGAAAGCCTTGCTACTCGGCGCCGTTCCGCCGTTTCTCCTCAAGACGCCGGACAATCCTGAGGGAATCGACAAGAAAGTGTTCGACGGAATGCTCGATGGGGCAACCAAGGATCGCGTCTCCTTCCTCGACGCCTTCTTCCCCAACTTCTACAACTATGAGCCGGGCAAGGGCGTGAGTGCTGACTTGATCCCGTTCACCAAGTCAATTGCGTGGGTCGCGTCGCCGCTCGGGACGCAGCAGTGCATCGTTGCATTCGGGACAACCGATTTCCGTGCGGACCTTGCGAAGATCACCGTGCCAACGTTGATCGCGCACGGGGACAGCGACCGCATCGTGCCGTTCGAGATCTCTGGCAAGCGCTCACACGCGATGATCAAGGGAAGTCGACTCGAAGTGTTGAAGGACGCGCCACACGGCTTTGCCGCCACGCACGCCGAGCAACTCAACACGCTGATGCTCGACTTCCTGCGCGCATGATTTCACGGCATGGCGTCCCGCCTTCGTTCTCGGCGCTCGCGTCCCCTTCTACAGGCTGAACGTCAGGCCTGCGGAGAATTGCAGGTCGTGTCGTGCAGTCCGGTCGCTGAATTCGCCGTGGAAGCCCTTGAACGCCGTGATGTTGTCGCGTGCCTCGAGCCGGAGGCCGAAGGCGCCACGAGCGTCAACGACCTCGACCCCGATCGCGCTGTACAGAAGGGGGTTCGACTGCGCATCCGCGTTTGAGACATTTCGCAGACTGTATGTCCGGCCGCCAGCGCCTACGGCGGCATATGGCCGAGTGGCGATAGGCGAGCCATTGGTGAGGTCATCGAGTCGCCCCTCGAGCCCAAGGTCGTACTGGTACACGTCGAGGTTATCCCGCTGGGCGGACAGCTTGTCCTGGCTGCGCGACCACGCGACTGTCCCGAGCACGGCAAAGTACGGGTCGAGCCTGTACGAGCCCTGCCCTCCCACGATCACCGCGTTCTTCAGGGCGTCGCGCTGGCTCCCGACCGCAACCAGTGCACCGACCACAGGCCGAATGCTGATCGACGGCGTGTTTCCGTGCTGTGCCTGCACGCGAACGGCAAATGCGAGGAGCGATACGAGCATTGTGAGGGCCATTCCAGCGCGGACGAAAGGCCTCGGATCCGGGTGGGGCATGGAGCGGGACATGATGTGTTCTCCTGCAAGACTGTTTGTGGACAGTACTGTACAGGCATGAATCAACGGCGTGTTGGAAGGTTCCCGTGGGGCACGCTGACGCTATTTCCGTATCCGCGCGTGGACGGGGCACATCGACGCTTCGCCAATCGAACCGTCGATCACGTCCGCGCCACGTCCCTCGACATCCTCGAACACGGCCACGTCTACCTCGACAGATCGCGAGGCCTCGTCGGGGAGCGGCCCTGAGACGGTGGCATGGAGTGCCTGGCTTCCGATGATGAGGACGTCATTGATACCCAGCACCGCGCCAGCGGCGCGCACGGCATGTTCAAACTGTTCCCGGTTCATGGCCGGACACCTGTTCGTTGCGCGAAGTCGCGATACACCATCGTGCGTTCACGGGCAGACAGGACGCCGGCAAATGGCGTGACGTGCCGGAGCTCTCGTGCCCACTCGCTCGGGTCGGTCAGGACGGCGGCGAGCGCCTCGAGTGGGCGGTCGAGGAAAACCGTCCACTCGCGCAGGAGACCCACAGCGCCGGGATTTTTATGCTGCATGCGCGAAAGGTTGGCTCGTACGCGGGCCAACGTCTGTTCCGGCTCCTCTCGAAGACGTTTGGCAATTGCTGCGTGCAGTAGGAGCGACCGCTGCTCCTCGCGCGTGAGCGCGGACAGCACGCGGATATCGACCAGCACGCCGGAGACATCGGCGAGTCGCTGGAGCGTGCGAAGCGTTGGACTTTTCCGTTCCGTCTCGTAGGACGCCGCGAATCGTCCGGAGGCAGGATCAATAGTGAATTGGCGGCAGCGCGTCCTCGATTTCTGGTCGCTTCGCCTCTTCCCACGGCGGCAGCTTGAGCCCGCGCCCCAACTCTTCGAGCGGCTCGTCCACCGCAAACCCTGGCGCCAGGGTTGCGACCTCGAACAGTACGCCGCCCGGCTCGCGAAAGTAGATCGACTGGAAGTACGTCCGGTCCATCACCGGCGTGACGTTGATGCCCCGGCGAATCAGCGCCTCACGCAACCGCAACTGCTCGCTCGACTCGGCAATTGCCACTGCGACGTGATGCACCGTGCCCACGCCGTTCCTTGCACGCATGCCATCGGCCGACGTGAGGATATCGACGGACTTGCCCGGCCCAACGCCATTTACGGATACGCGCCGACGTCCATCCATCTCGTCGGTGAGGTCGAAGCCGAACCACTCGTGCATGAAGGCCTGCGTCGGCGCAGGGTCCTCCACCGACATTGTGACGCTGTGTATGCCGCGGATAGCCGAGGCGATGTCGATGTCGCTGGTGATCCATGGCTCGCGCGCGTCGTCCGCGGTGGCAACGAGCTCAATGGTCAATCCCGACGGATCCGCGACAGTGATCGACTCTTCGCCAAAACGAGGCGGCGCGTCCGTGACGGTGAATTCGCGCGCGCGCAATCGAGTTTTCCATCCGTCGAGCGAGCCCGCGGGAACGGAGAAGGACGTAACCGTGACCTGGCCAGCGCCCGTGATCCCAGCGGGGACGTTTCGCAGCCGGTAGGGAAACGTCGTCCACAGGGTTCCGGGCGTTCCACGCTCGTCACCATAGTAGAAGTGGTAGACGCCGCGATTGTCGAAGTTGACCGTCTTTTTGACGAGCCGCAAACCGAGGGCATCGCGGGCGAAGTCGAGATCGGCCTGCGCATCATCGACGGTCGCGGTGACGTGGTGTAGGCCGAGGATTGGAAAGCTCATGCGAGGAATATGAGCGGGCCGCTATCGATGATACGCGAAGAGTGATCACGAGACTATTCGGTGCTCTCCAGCCGGGCAATACGATGGTGCCGGCCCAGGGGATATGGTAGCAAGTTGCTACTAATATGTGCCCGTTTGTGAAATGCACCGGGATCCCAGCGCCGGCTCAGATTGTCGAACGTGTCGGATCCGCCAATTGCGGCAACACGCCACCAGGCGTCCCCCAGTGCGGCATCACCTCGCCGGCGTGCGTATCCTGCCCCGGCATGATGAACGCTTCTCGTGCGTGGGACCAGTACAGACATCCAATTTCGTTGGGAGGGCGGTTCGTCACGAACGTCTCTGCACCGGTTAGCGCGGCAAGCCATGTGGACTTGGCGGTGATGAGGTCGAATGGCGCGACCAGATCAAGGCGGGCGAATTCCTCCGGACGATAGCGTCCGCGCCGCTTGAGAAGCTCGAGCAACGAGCGCGGTGTAAAACCGGGATCCTTGCCCGCCGCAGCCCAGCATAGTGCCCCGAGCGGCAGGATGGCGGCATGGACGAACAGGATGTCGACGAAATCGCGAGGTTCGTCGCGACCCGCCAGCGCCAGCACCTTGTTGATCGAGAGATCGACTCCGTGGAGCAGCAATCCACCAAGGTCGTCGCGCACCAGTGGCATGAAGCGCCAAGCTGAATCGTGCGCCCAGTCCACGCGTGTCGACTCGATGGCACGTGAAACCGTTGCGCGAATGAACCCGGGCTGGCTCAGCTCCACCGTGACGTCATACCCGTCGAATTGCAGCAGCGCCTGGTCCGCCGCGAACGTGGAGGCCACGCGAGCGACGGAATCATGAAAGAAATCGAGGTCGTTGCTATAGCGGATGGAGTTGGGCGCGATGTGGAGCGCTGCGCCGCCGGCAAGATAGCGATCGTCCGTGCGATGTTCCGCGAGATCAGCGAGTACTTGCTGCTGAAACCGGGTTAGCGGCACAGCTTGGCACCGAGATACCATGCCTCCCGGCCACCGTGCTTCATGAGTTGCTCGCCTACCCAGTTGACGTCATCGTGCGCGATGATCAGGTCGGTACGATACGACCAGAAGCACGCTGCGTGAAAACGACGATACGCGCGCCGAGCCTCCCGCACGCGGACCATGTCCCGAGCAGTGTCAGGGTTGAGTCCGCGGCGGCTCTTCATGCCGCCGCGTCGCCCTATTTTCGCGAGGTAGTTCTTGACGGACGTCACTTCAACATCGTAATCCGCTTACGTTGTAAACTCAATGGCAATGAGCGAATTACATCCCATTTGGATCTACTGCCAGAACGAGTTCCCGAACGACTGCACCTGAACTACCAACCTCTCAAGTTCCTGTCGGTGACGCATAAATAGCATTTTATTTGATACGACCCTCACGGCGAAATTGCACGCATCTCGTAGAGCTGTATCTGCTGCATGTTCCACATTGGCGCATTCTCGACCTCGGCCGTCTGCGTGAGACGGACGTACTTTGCGCGCACCGGCGCGAATACGATCGCCATCGACGGGCCAGTTCCACGTCCTTCCGCAACAGGAGCACTCCACTCGCTTCCGTCCATGGAGACGCGAACCGAATAGCCGCGCGGGAATAGCATGGGCGGGGGCGGGCTATTGGGCGCACCGCCACGTCCTCCGCCACCGCCACCGCCACCCACCTGGAAATGGATCTCGGCCAGCGTCGTCGCCTCGGGAAGCTCGAATTGGAACCACATGTCCGGTTTCTGCGGCACGCGGCTGGACCAGCCCGCTGTGCCGAACGCACGCACCGCGCTCTCCGTGTTCTCGCTCGCCGTCGCCTTCCACGTGGACTGCTGCTGCATGAGCATCGGGACGGACGACGCGAGCTCTGGGTAGGTCCACGCCACCTGCCGAGCCGCATGCGCCGCTCGCACCGCCGCAACACGGTTGGGGGTGATGAACGACGCCTGGTTCGTCAGCGAGTTCCGGATGTAGGACGTAACCGCGGCGATCCAGTCATTGGACTGCTGCGCGTGCGACACCATGATCTGGCCCGCGTACGTCCTTCCCTCGATGGGGCCAGTGAGACCGTGCAGTAGCGTCTTGATGGCGTAGTCGGGATGGCCGGTGACCTGCGGCGAGCCTGCGAACGCAGGCGCGATTCGCACACCGCCGGACATTGCACCCAATCCCGTCTCGCCGTGGCATTGCGCGCACGTTTCACGGAAGATCACCGCGCCGCGTTCCATCACCGCGCGTTGCTCGGGACTGAATGACCGCACGCCAAGCTCACCTGTCGGCTTCAGGAGCTGGCCACCGACCAGTTGAATGCCTCGTGCCCTGTGCGTGAGGATCGCCTCGCGCACCGACGCGTTCGCGTTCGACACCTTGAGCACATTCATCGTCAACATTGCCTGGATGACGACGTCGGGATCGGCATCGCGTGCCAGGCGGCGATAGTTCGCCGCGAGCGAGGTATCGCCCGTCTTGTAGAGCGTCTCGCTCGCGCGGATCGCGTGCATGCGCATGCGCGGACTCGTGTCCTTCATCTGCTCGCGCACGAGCCCCGCGTCGAGTGCACCGAGTCCTTCGAGGGTCCACAGTGCATGAACGCGCGCAAGGAGCATCGTGCCGCGACGCGCCATCGTCTTGAGCGCCGGCACCACTGACCGGTCCTGCTGCAACACGAGCAGTTGCTGCGCCATGTCGCGCCACCAGCCGTTCGCGTGCCTCAGGTGGCGTAGCAACTGCGCCGGTGTCTCGTTGAGCATTCGTGGCCGAGTGGTGTCGCGGCCCAGGACGTCATACGTCAACCGCCAGATGCGGCCGAGCCCGACGATCTTGTCGAGCTGGTACTGCTCGACCTTCGCGCGCAGGTACGAGCCCTTCGGCGTCCACTGGCTCTCCTGGATCACGCCGTGATACATGTCCACGATGTACATCGAGCCGTCCGGCGCGGTCTTGATTTCCACGGGCCGAAACAGCGGGTCCGTCGAGCGGATGAACTCGGATTTTTCCGGCTGCAGGACGTTGCGCACCTGCGTGATGCCTTCCGTCTTCACCGGCCGCACTCGGCGAACGACGCGACCCACGACCTCCCCGTAGAAGTAGTCGCCCAGCAAGTCGCCAGGCAGCCGGCCGCCACGGTAGACATTCGCGCCGGACCCCGCGGTCGCTCGGCTCAGTGAGCCGTCGGGCATCCGCACGAAGTCCATGCCGCCCTGCACGTCAGCGAGTCCGAGCGGTGCACCCCAGATGTCGTCGAAGCCCTTCTCGTATTGGTCCGGGATGTTGAAGTTTCCGTACGCGATCGGGAACTGGAAGTACGACGGGATTCCGCTCGCGCCGCCCTGGAACCACACCTTCCCGTCGTCGTCCTGCGAGGCTCCCCACTGCGCGTTGCTGAAGCCGGTGGGCTCGCGGAGCACCTCCGTGGGTGTCCACCGCACGCGAAACGCATTGACGGTGCTGTACAGCCAGTTGTCGAGCGCCCACAGGAGCGACGACTGCAGATGCTCGACGTTGGCCAGGCGCCCGTAGTTGGTCGTGAACAGCGTCTTCGTATCCGCGCGGCCGTCGTTGTTCGTGTCGGTGTACTTCCACACCTCGTTGGCGTTGGACTCCATCGAGAGAATCGCATTTGCACCGAAGGGCAGCACGAAGCGCGGGAACACCAGGCTGTCGACGAACACGCTGTGACTCTCATAGACGCCGTCGTTGTTCGCGTCCTCCCACCGCGAGATCCGGCTCACGGGCGCGAGCTGGTCCTTCGCGTCGGCATCGAGCATATACGTGCGCAACTCGAGCACGAACATGCGCCCGTTGCCGTCGAAGGCGATGCCGGCAGGCTGCTGGATGGCGGGCTCGGTGAGCACCGGCTCCATGCGATAGCCGGCTGGCAGCAGGAACCGGGTCTGCTGCTCGGTGGGCGAACGTGGCTCGACCGGTGGCTTGGGCGAGAGGTCCGCACCCGCGAATGGATCTCGGCGCGGCGGCGCTGGTGCAACCACACTCGGTGCAGCCGGCGCAGTCGTGCGGCTCACGTCTACGGCCGGCGACGCTGCCGCCACGACAGGTCCGGGAGCACTTGGCGGTTGACTCGCGCGGCAACTCCCGGCAGCGAAGATCGCCGTCACGGCGAGGAAGCGTCGAACGTGATGACGCGAGGGTGCGTCGGCACGGAAGATCAAGGCGTCCCTCGTGGTGGAAGGCGCGTGCTGAACATCGACGAAGCTACCGGCGGGCCTCGGCCGAAGTTAGGAGTTGTTCGTGAAGCGCGCTGATGAGCGTATCGATTTCCTCTACCGTGTTGTAGTAGTGCGGAGAGATGCGAACCGCCGTCTCCACATCGCGCGCGCCGAAGTCCAGGAGACCGAACCAGCGCAGGCTGGACACCGTGTTGATCCGCCGCGCCGTGAGTGCACGAACGATGTCGCGCGCGTCGCGCCCAGCGAAGGAAGCGGTCACCAACGCGGAGACATCGCGACCACGATCCAGCACACGCACTCCAGGCAGCTCGGACAGGCGGTCGCGCGCGTACGCGGCCAGCGCCCTTGCACGTTGCCCGCACACTTCTACGTCCGCCGCGTTGGCATATCGCGCCGCTTCGCCGAGTCCGAGGACAAGCGCGTAGGCGAACTCCCACTCCTCGAATCGCTTCGCGCCTGCCGCTGGCTCGAACGTCGTCGGCGCGGTCCACGTGGCGCCACGCATGTCGATGAACAGCGGTCGATCTCCACGATCGAGCGCTCGGTCCGACACATACAGGAATCCCGTGCCCCGCGGGCCGCGAAGAAACTTGCGGCCCGTGGCGGAGAGATAGTCGCACTTGAGCGCGGACACGTCGATCGGAAGCTGACCAACGGCCTGGCATGCATCGATGTGATAGGTCACGCCGGCAGCGTCGCAGATGTCGCCCACGGCCGCGACGTCCTGCATGGTGCCCGTGTGCGTCGGGATCCACGTGATTGACACGAGTTTGCAGTTGCGGTTGTGCGCCAGCAGGTCGCGAACGCCGTCCGGATCGACTCCTCCCTCCGGAAGATCGGGCGCATGCAGCACCGTGACGCCATACCGTTCCGCAAGCGCCAGGTATTGTATCTGGTACGAGGTGTAGTCGAGCCGGCTCGTGATGATCGCGTCGCCCGGTTGAAACGCGTGTACGCTGATCGCCTGGATGAACGCCGCGGTGGCGCTCGCCATGATCGCGATATTGTGTGGTGTCGTCGCGCAGAGCTGCGCGATGTGCTCGTAGGCGGACACGAGCTCCGCTCGTCGCATGTCGGCGGCTTCGTATCCACCAATCATGGTCTCGAGCTCGATGTGTTCGCGCAACACGGCTGACACCGAGCGCGGCATGAGGCCCGCGCCGGCGTTGTTGAGGTGTACCCGATGCTCGCAGCCAGGCGTGTCGCCGCGCCATGCTGCTACGCGCGCGCTCCGGGTCCGTCGGCTGCAGGATATTCGTCATATTGCTCACTGTCTGGAGTTGGGGAACTGTTGCGGCGACCGTACGCCGCCTCCTGCTGATTGGCCACCGCTTAAGGGATCGACGACCGTGAACAACCTTGGTGATGCCGTCAGACGGCGGCGCAACCAGCTCAACCTGTCGCTCGCCAACGTCGCTGCGACCAGTGGCGTCAGTGCGGCCATGCTGTCCGACGTCGAGCGCGGAAAGAAGAGTCCGACCATTCGCGTGCTCTCACACATCGCCGAAGCGCTCACCTGTTCCATCTCTGACCTTCTCGACGAAGGCGCACCGACGCCCGCGCGCGTTATGCGCGCCAACGCGCGCAAACGGTTCGTGGATCCGGAAAGTGGCATCGAACGCGTGTCCCTCAGCGAGGAACTGCTCGCAGGCGGGGTCGATGTCGTGCTCTACCGGCTACCGGGCGGCAAGGACACGGGTGCGTTTGCACCACATCGGCGTGGGGTGCAGGAACACCTGATCGTCGTGCGCGGCAAGGTCGACGTGCACATCGGGGATGACGTCGCCCATCTTGCCGCCGAAGACTCGATATCGTATGCCGCCGATGCATCGCATCGATATCGAAATCCGGGCAAGTCGATGGTGGAGATGATCCTGCTCATCGATTCGTCGAAGACGCTCAAGAAGGGCTGATTGCCGTATGATGTACTATAGCGAATTAATATTCACTATAGTAGGCAACTGCTGCCGACGGCGCTAGTCCCCTTTCTCGGTGGCAGGGTGCGTTCGTGCCATGAAAGCACCGAGACCGGCAGCCGCCTTTGCTCGAACGCGATTCTTCAAGAAGCTGGACCACCCCAGCAGCATGCCCATCGGCCCCAGTGCCTGGGAAGCCCACGCCGGAAAATCGAAGCTGTCCCGGTGACGGACGATCTTTCCATCCCGAAACTCGAAGCGCGCGTCGATGATGTTGTGCACCGGCCGTTTCGTGGCCGAGAAGGTGTACCACGCCTCCCAGTGTGCGTGTCCGCTGGAGCCATCGGCGTCGACGTCACGAAACTCGATTCGCAGATCCTTGCCGCGCTCGCAGAGCATCCGCCACATCGCTGACGCGCGCGCGCCGTGGAGGTCAGTGAAGACCTCGTCGGAGAAATGGATGTCAGGGTGGTAGCACGCGGCCATTCCCGTGGCATCGCGGTTCGCAAACGCCGTGTAGAAGGCGCGAATCAGCTCGGCATGGGGATGCATCGGACGCAAGGTGTCATCCCATGGCAGGTACAACAAGTAGCGCCGGAGCGCAGCGGTCGCTCCATCAGCGCGGCGGAAACAGATGCAGCTGTGCGTATTGGAGCAGCATGATCGTCTTGCCGTCCACGATGCCTCCCTCCGCAATCGCCTGCACCGCCTCATCAAACGGCATCTCCAGCACCTCGATATCCTCGCCCTCCTCGGCAACACCGCCCCCCGTGGCCGTCCGAGACGACGGATCGTACTCCGCGACGAAGAAGTGTACGCGCTCCGTGACTGAGCCCGGACTCATGAACGCGTCGAACACCCGCTGCACACGCTCGATGCGGAAACCCGTCTCCTCCTCCAACTCTGCAACAATGCGCACCTCGGGAAGCTCGGCATCCAGCAGCCCGGCTGGCGTCTCGATCAGCATTCCGCTGTGCCCATTCACGTAGGCCGGCAGCCGAAATTGCCGAGTGAGGATGACGGTACGCCGCCTGGGGTCGTAGAGGAGGATGGTGGCGCCGTTTCCACGATCGTACGTCTCCCGCGTCTGCCTCTGCCACGTCCCGTCACGACGGAGGTAGTCGAACGTGGTCTTCCTGAGCACGTACCATTGGTCCGAGAGCACCTCCACCGACCGTACCTGTACCCGATTCTCGAGACTCATGCGACCTCGACTGGACGTGAGTGGAAGCTTGGGCTTTCCTGGTGAACACTGTGAGTTTATCGTGCATATTCGTGCAAAAATAAGATAAACTGTGCAAACGGCAGGAAAATGCTCGCATCGCATCGCCGGAAACACCTCCTGAACCTACTCGCGACAGAAGGTCAGGTCGTTGCCAGGGAGGTGAGCTTCGACCTCGGCCTTTCCGAGGACACCATTCGACGCGACCTGCGGGAGCTCGCTGCTGAAGGGTTGCTGCAGCGTGTTCACGGAGGCGCCCTTCCGGCATCGCCCGCCATCGCGGCATTTGCCGCGCGAGAGCACGTTGCGCCCGATGCAAAGCGCGCAATCGGGCGTGCCGCAGCGGCGATGATCACCCACGGTCAGGTTGTCATCCTCGACGGGGGAACGACGACTCTTCAACTTGCCCGGTACCTGCCGCTCGACATCAAGGCGACCATCGTGACGCACAGCCCCACGATTGCGGTGGCGCTCGCGGAGCATCCGACCGTCGAGGTCATCCTCATCGGCGGGCGCCTGTACAAGCACTCCGTGGTCGCGGTGGGCGCGGCAGCCATCGATGCCATTCGCGACATCCACGCTGACCTGTACTTCATGGGAGTAACCGGCATTCACCCCGATGCCGGTCTCACAACTGGCGACCACGAGGAATCGCTGGTCAAGCGCGCGCTGAGCAGGAGCGCTGCCGAGACCATCGTGTTGGCAACCGCGGACAAGCTCGGCGCCGCGTCCCCGTTTGTCATCGGCCCTGTCACCGACATGGCGGGAATGATCGTCGAGGAGGGCGTGCCCGATGACGTGACGTCCGTCTACGAGAGGATGGGGATCGTCGTGACGCGGCCGACGTGACGTCACGCAGAAGGGCCACCAGTCTCCGTACTATTGCTGCGTGCCCTGGCGACCAGAGTCCGTCATTCGGGAGCCAATAGACGGATCGCACGAGTCCCGATCTCGGCTCCTGTCACCGCGTCAATCGCGACAGGCTTGATGTCGATACCGGTTTCAGAGTCCAGAAAGCGCGTCAGCTTGCCGTCGCCTCGGTGCTTTCGACCCCACGCGCCGATCATGAAGAGTACCGGCAAGAAGTCACGCCCAGCGTCGGTCAAGACGTACTCCTCGCGCGGTGGGCGGTCCGAGTACTGCCGCTTTTCGAGCAGCTGCTCCTCCGTCAGCATCGCTAACCGCTTGGTGAGCATGGTCGGCGCGATGCCCAGGCTCCTTCGAAACTGATCGAAGCGTGTGAGCCCGGCGTTCGCATCTCGCAGGATCAACATCGTCCAGGCGTCGCCGAGGAACGTCAGGCTCCGCGCAATGGGACAGGTCTCGTCAGGGGAATTCTTCGAGTTCATATCAAATGAGTATTGACTCGCTACTGAAATGATATTAACATCCGGCCCGTAGCCAGTCAACCACGTCACCTCTCGAGGGATTCGCATGAACAGCAAGAGCCTGCCCGTTGCCTTGGTCACGGGAGCAGCAACGGGAATTGGCAAGGCGGCGGCGCACGCCCTCGGCCGGGCCGGCTATCAGGTCTTCGGCACGAGTAGACGGGCGGCAACGACCCCGTCTCCTGGCATCACCATGCTCGTCTGCGACGTGACCGATGACGAGTCGGTCAAGCGAGTGGTCGGGGAGGTCTTCGCCCGCACAGGGCGGATCGACGTCCTCGTCAACAACGCAGGCCGCAGCTTGATCGGCGGCGCCGAGGAGTCGTCGGTGGGTCAGGCCCAGAATCTCTTCGACGTGAATGTCTTCGGCATCCTTCGCCTGACGAACGAGGTCCTGCCCATCATGCGTAACCAGGGCACAGGCCGGATCATCAACGTCAGTTCAGTGTCCGGTTTCCTTCCTGGACCCTTCACGGCGCTTTACACCTCTACCAAACACGCCGTCGAAGGATATTCGGAGTCGCTCGACCACGAGGTTCGTGCGTTCGGGATCCGCGTTGCATTGGTGGAACCCGCCTTCACCCGCACCGCGCTGGAAGAGAACGCGGTACAACCCGATCGGATGTCCAGCGTCTACGAGGCGGCACGCACCGCGATGAATTTGACCTGGCGCAGTGCCATCGCGGCGGGCGACCCCGTAGAAGCGGTGGCCGTCCAGGTTGTACGGGCAGCGACCGAGCGATCTCCGCGAATCCGGTACACGCCTGGAAAGACAGCGGGCCGTCTTCGCTTCATGAGGCGCTTCGTTCCAGAGAAGGCCTTCGAGAAGAGCTTTCGGAAGCAGATGAATCTGTCTGCTTGATCTCGCGAGACGCTCCGTATTCCTTGCTCGATGACCTGAGCTCGACTTTGGCCGTTCACTTGGCGTCGAGTCGGAGGCGCGCCCACGCCCTCGAAACTCAAATCTGACATGGCCAGGGTCGGAATCAAACCGACGACACACGGATTTTTAGTTGATCATTTAGTATCGTTGAGCATCGCTAGGAGTTGTGACGAAATAACTGACTCATAGTATTCTAACGCGGATGGATCGTGTAGTTCCAGTCGCCATGAAACGTGTGGGGCTCGAGCTGGATCTGGGCCATCTGGGCCATCTGGGCGTCACTGATGACGACGCCCTTGGGGTAGCGGCCAGGGTCGACTTCCGACCGAACGCGCAGGCCCTCCTGCGTCGTCGTCTCGCCAATGAGACTGACGATCGTCACGAGATCGACGAGGGGTTTGCCGCGCCAGTTCATCGCGATGTACGAGAACAGCCGGTGTTCGATCTTGTTCCACTTGCTCGTCCCTGGCGGAAAATGACAGACCGTGATCGCGAGGCCGGTGCGCGTGGCGAACTGTTGCAGGTCCCATTTCCAGAGCCGGACGCGCGACCCGTTGCTCCCGCCCGCGTCGGCCGTAATCAGGAGGGCGGGGGTGTCGGGATAGGCGCGTCGGCCCATCTGGGACCACCACCGGCGAATCGCATGCACCGCGAAGCTCGCCGTGTCGTGATCGATCCCAACGCTCACCCAGCCTTCATTGCGCGCGAGATCGTAGACGCCGTACGGGACGGCTTTGCCATTCGCCGGAATCTTGAAATCGTGGACGCGGACGGCCTCGGGCGTGTCCTTGGGACGCCAGTCGCGTCCCGCGTTCTTGAAGTCCCCGATCAGCTCCTTCTTCTTCGTATCCACCGAAATCGCGGGCCGATGCTGGCGCTGCACGCGCCGCACCTGGGCCGCGAGATACGCGAACTGCGCATCGCGGTCCGGATGCTGCGGCCCTTCGCGTGTTTTGCGATTCGCCTGCAGACTGTACTGGGCGTCGTGCAGGAGTTCCTTGACCAACCGGTAACTGACCTCGTGGCCCATCGCCTGCAACTCGGTCGCGAGACGCCGCACACTCTTGGACGTCCACCGCAGCGGCGAGTCGGGATCGCCGGACGCGGTGGGTTCCACCAACGCCTCCAAGTCCGCCACGAGGTGCGGGTCCTTGTCCACCGTGCGTTTCCGTCCGCCACCCGGGCGGCGGGTGCACTCGGCGGGCAGCGGCGCGCCCGCGTCGAGTTCGCGAATGCCCCGACTGATCGTTGAGCGCGAAATCCCCGTGGCTTGCTCCACGAGGCCAATGCCCCCGTGTCCGAGCGCCAGCGCTTCTGTCGCGGCCCACACGCGGCGCGAGCGTTCCGTCAAGACCGGCTGGAGTCGCTTGAATTT
>JANOIJ010000063.1:0-6768 GCA_031407575.1 Gemmatimonadaceae bacterium
GGCTTGATGCGCGGATTGCCCCGCTTGCCCTCGAGCGAATTCATCAGCGCCGTTTCTTCGCCGCAGATGTATGCGCCGGCGCCTTTGTGCACGTGCACGTCGATGCGCTTGCCCGTGCCCATCGCGTTAGGCCCGACGACACCGGCCGCGTACGCCTCGCGCACGGCGCGCTCCATCACCTCGAGCGGTTCGGTGAACTCGCCGCGAATGTAGATATACGCCGTCTCGGCGCCGATCGCGTACGCACCGATTGCGCATCCTTCGATGAGCGCGTGGGGCGTCCAGCGCATGATCTCGCGATCCTTGAACGTTCCGGGCTCCGACTCGTCGGCGTTGCAGGCGAGGTAGTGTGGCTTGCCGTCGCCCGGCTTCATGAAGCTCCACTTGAGTCCCGTCGAAAATCCGGCGCCCCCACGCCCGCGCAATCCAGAGTCCTTCACGATCTGGACGATTTCGGCCGGCTCCATCTTGAGCGCCTTCTCGAGCGCAACGTAGCCGCCGCGCTTGCGCCAGCCGGCGAGCCCGATGGCCTCCTGCTCACCGAAGTGCTTCGAAAGAACGAGCGTCTCGCGCTCGTGCGGCGTGTGCGGGAAGCCCATGTCAGCCCAGTGAAGCGAGGAGCGCGGGCACCGATTCCACGGTGACCGACTCGATGAACTTCTCATTGACCATCAGCGGCGTGTTGAACCCGCACGCACCGAGGCACTCGACTTCGATGACCGCGTACTTGCCGTCCGGCGAGGTGACGCCGAGCTCCTCGCACCCCGTATGCTTGAGCAGCGCCGTCACCACATCCTCGGCGCCGCACACATTGCAGGGCGACGTCGTGCACACCTGGATGAAATGCGTCGCCACCGGGTGCTGATGGTACATCGTATAGAACGTCACAACGCCCTTCACGTACGCTGGCGTGAGCTCGAGCACCTCGGCCACTTCAGCCATGCCCTCGGGCGGCACCCAGCCCCGCTCCTCCTGCACGATCCACAGCGCGGGCAACAGCGCCGCCATCTTTGTGGGGTAGCGCGTGAGTAGCTCTTCGAGCTCTGATTTGCGCGCGCCGGTGAACACCGGCGCGTAAGGCGCGTCGTGTGTGGTGCTCATATCCCTGTCATCCTGAGCGAGCCCCTCGACTGCGCTCGGGGCAGGCTGCGCGATTTGAAGGATCTGCACGTGCCGTTCATCGGTCGATCTCCCCCATCACGATATCAATCGACGCGTTGATCGCGATCACGTCGGACAGCAGGTGGCCTTCCACCATCTTCGGAATCGCCGAGAGGTTCACGAACGAAGGGGGACGAATGCGCCAGCGCACCGGCTTGGACGTCCCGTCCGACACCATGTAGTAGCCCTTCTCGCCCTTGGGACTTTCGACCGCGACATACGCTTCGCCGATGGGCGGACGCGGACCTTCCATCACCTGCTTGAAGTGGTGGATCATGCTCTCCATGTCGCTCGTCGCCTTGGACTTGGGCGGCAGGATCACGCGATGGTCGTCCACGTTCACCGGGCCGTCAGGCAGCCGCTTGAGCGCCTGGTCCAGAATGCGAATGGACTGTCGCAGCTCTTCCATGCGGCACAGAAAGCGATCATACACGTCGCCCGCCGAGCCCACGGGCACGTCGAAGTCGTACGTTTCATAGTCGAGATACGGGAAATCCTTGCGGACGTCGTACGCCACGCCAGACGCACGCAGCATCGGGCCGGACAGTCCGTAATTCACCGCCTCGTCCGCGGACATCGCGCCGAGGCCGACCGTGCGACCCACCCAGATGGCGTTCTTCGTGAGCATCGCGTCGCACTCGGCGAGCACCTTCGGGAAGGTGTTGACGAAGTTCTGCAGATCCTCCGTCCACCCATCTGGGATGTCCGCGCCCATGCCGCCCACGCGCGTGAGCGTCGTGGTGAGGCGCGCGCCAATCCAGCTCTCGAGCATCGTGTACACGCGCTCGCGCTGCTGGAAGATCCACAGGAATGGCGTGAAGGCGCCGATGTCGATGCAGAATGTGCCGAGCCACACGCAGTGCGAGATGATGCGCGAGAGTTCGCTCGCGATGACGCGCAGCACCTTGCAGCGCTCGGTGATCTCGATGCCGAACAGCCGTTCCGCGCCGAGCGCGAACGCAACGTTGTTGCCCGGTGAGTTGAGGTAGTCCTCGCGGTCCGTCCACGGGATGATCTGGTTGTACTGGCGGTACTCGCCGATCTTCTCGAACCCGCAATGCAGGTAGCCGATGTGCGGAATGCAGCGCACCACGGTCTCTCCGTCGAGCTCGAGCACCAGGCGCAGCACGCCGTGCGTCGCCGGATGCTGCGGGCCGATGTTGATCAGCATGTGCTCGCCATCGAGATCGGGCTCCACCGCCGGCGCCGCCGTCATCGGCACGATCTTCCCCGACTGGTCGGTCACGAGGGGCACGCGCTGGGGCCGTCCACGCGAGTCCATGCCCGTGGTGGAGAGCTCGACTTCGACCGTTCGCTTCGTCGTTGCCATCGCTTACTCTCCCACCCGCTCGCCGGCGCCGAGCCGCTGCTTCATGTCCGTCGGCAGGTCCTCGAACGCGTCAGCGATGGACAGCTCTTCCATGCTGTACTTGGCTTCCGGGTTCTGCGCGAGCGCCTGGCGAAGCTGCTCGGAGCGGCTGAAGCGGCCGCGCAACGGAAAGTCCTTCCGCAGCGGATAGCCTTCCTTGTATTGCTCCCACATCAGGATGCGGCGCAGGTCGGGGTGGCCGTCGAAGCGAATGCCGAACATGTCGTAGCACTCCCGCTCCATCCAGTCCACGCCCTTGTGAATATCCCACACGCTGGGGACGACCAGCGACTCCCCCTTGGGGATGAGCGCCTTGAGTCGGAGGAACCGGCGATACGGGAGCGAGCGCAGGTGCCACACGACCTCGATGGGCCGCTCCATGTCGCGGAATTCCACGGCGGTGACGTCGGAGCAGTAGTCGTAGCGCTGTGCGGGATCGTCATGCAGCCAGCGCACAACGTCGTTGATGCGAGTACGGTCGACGATGACGGTCGTCTCGCCCCACACAACGTCGACGCGTCTCACCACGTCGCCGAACTGCGCGCGCAGCGCCTCGGCGGCGGGGTTGGCCCCACCGCCCGTGTGTGGCACGTTCTTCGGTGTAGTGGGCGACGCTTCGCCGGGTGGGGAGGCGTGGCCGGCAACCACGGGCAGGAACGCTGTGCTCACAGACCCGACCGCGTCTGGTGGATCGAGTTGCCGAACGGCTCGGAGAGCTCGTCGATGAGTCGCGGCGGGATGTAGAGCTGGCTCGTGGGGTCAGGCTCCATCTCGTGGCGCAGCGATGGGTCCGCCATGCGCTCCGCCATGATCTTTTTCTGGAGCATCATGATCCCGTACATGAGGCTTTCCGGGCGCGGCGGGCAGCCGGGGACGTAGACGTCTACAGGGATGATCGTGTCGATGCCCTGCACCACGGCGTAGTTGTCGAACATGCCGCCGGACGAGGCGCAGGCACCCATCGAAATACACCACTTGGGTTGCGGCATCTGCTGCCAGATGCGACGGATGACCGGAGCGAGCTTGAACGGCACGCGGCCCGCGCAGATGAGCACGTCCGCCTGACGCGGCGAGAAGCTCATGCGCTCCATGCCGAAGCGTGCGAGGTCGAACTTGCTGGCGGCGGTGGCCATGAACTCGATGGCGCAGCACGCGGTGCCGAACGGCATGGGCCACAACGAGTTGGAGCGGCCCCAATTGACGAGGAAATCGAGTCGCGTCGTGACCCAGCTTTCCTGCGAGTGAGGGTCCACCGTCACGACGTCCGGACGCGGGCTCAGTCCCATTGCAGCGCTCCCTTCTTCCACACGTAGACAAATCCGACGAGGAGGATCGCGATGAACACCAGCATCTCCCACAGCCCGAAGAACGAGAGCTGACCCGAGGGACAGGCGCCCGCCACGAACTCGGTCGTCACGAGATCCACCTTGCAGGAGAGCTGCCGAAAATGCGCTCCCCACGGGATCATGAACACCGTTTCGATGTCGAAGATGATGAACAGCACCGCGACCATGTAAAACTTCACCGAGAAGCGCTCACGCGCGTCGCCGAGTACGGGGATGCCGGACTCGTACGGTGTCTGCTTCACCGCGGTCGGGCGCGGGCGCAGGGTGAGGTGGGAAATGAGCAGGATGAGGGCGCCGTTCATCAGGACGAAGCCCAGCAGCAACAACACCGGCAGGTACGTGCGTTCCATGAGTCTCCGCACTCGTGAAATCTTTCACTAAGTCGCAGCGCATGAAGTTACCCGGTGCTGCAAAGCAGTGTCAACGGCGCAGATGCAGACATTTGCGCGGATGTTGAACGGCCGGCGCGCGAGGTGCAATCACCGAGCCTCGCGAGTTGTTTCTGCGTGGCAATTGCGTGTGGCGCCGGATAGGTTTCGCGACTTCCGCGCACGACTGATCGTCAGTCGTCGCGTAGCTCGCCGCTCTCCGCCCGCCGTTCGGCTTCAAACCCTCGCCCCAACAGCATGTCGATAATGTCCGACCGCTGGATCACCCGCATGGCGACCGAGCACGGGATGATCGAGCCGTTCGAGGGGCGTCAGGTCCGCGACGGCGTCATCTCGTACGGGGTCAGCTCCTACGGCTACGACATGCGCGTGGCGCGCGAGTTCAAGATCTTCACGAACGTGATGACGTCGATCGTGGACCCGAAGAACTTCGACAAGAACTGCTTCGTCGAGGTGGAAACCGACGTCTGCATCGTGCCGCCAAACAGCTTCGCGCTGGCGCGGTCGGTGGAATACTTCCGCATCCCGCGCAACATCCTGACGGTCACCGTCGGCAAGTCGACGTACGCGCGGTGCGGCATCATCACGAACGTCACCCCGTTCGAGCCGGAGTGGGAGGGTCACGTGACGCTGGAAATCTCGAACACCACGCCCCTGCCCGCGAAGATCTATGCCAACGAGGGCATCGCGCAGGTGCTGTTCTTCGAGGGGAATGAGCCACCCGAGGTGTCGTACCGGGACAAGAAGGGCAAGTACCAGAGCCAGACGGGTGTGACGCTGCCGCGACTCTAACCTCAGCCTTCCCCGCTCCCGCTCTTCTCTTCAACTGCTGTCGCCGCGGCGCGCACGAAGTCACGGTTCATCCGCGAGATGAAGTCGATGCTGATCTCTTTCGGACACGCCTCCTGGCATTCGCCGAACAGCGTGCATCCGCCAAAACTCTCGAGATCCATCTGCGCGACCATCTTCAGCGCTCGACGGTAGCGCTCGGGTTGTCCCTGCGGCAACAAACCGAGGTGCGAGATCTTCGCACTGGTGAAGAGCGACGCCGATGCGTTCGGGCACGCTGCGACACACGCTCCGCACCCGATGCACGCCGCGGCGTCCATCGCTGATTCCGCATCGCCCTTGGCGACGGGAATCATGTTGCCGTCCATCGCACCGCCCGTTGCCACCGACACGTATCCGCCGGCCTGGATGATCCGGTCGAGCGCGCCGCGGTTCACCACGAGGTCCTTGACGACCGGAAACGCCCGCGCACGCCATGGTTCGATGACGATCGTGTCGCCGTCCGAAAAGGTGCGCATGTGCAGCTGGCAGGTCGCGGTTCCCTTCTGCGGACCGTGCGCGACGCCGTTGATCATCATCCCGCACGCACCGCAGATCCCCTCGCGGCAATCGTGATCGAACGCGATGGGCACCTCGCCCCGCTCGATCAGTCCCTCGTTGACGACGTCGAGCATCTCGAGGAACGACATCTCGGGGCTGACCCCCGTGGCCGGATAGTCCCGCAGGCCGCCGGCGGCATCCGGGCCCTCCTGCCGCCACACACGGAGCGTGAGGTGCATCGGTCCTCTCACTTGTAGCTCCGCTGCGACAGCTTGATGTTCTCGAAGACGAGCGGCTCCTTGTTGAGCACTGGCGGCGCACCGCTGCCAGCGTACTCCCATGCGGCGACGTACGCGAACTTCTCGTCGTTGCGCAACGCTTCGCCGTCCGTCGTCTGGAACTCGGTGCGGAAATGACCACCGCACGACTCTTCCCGATGCAGCGCATCGCGACACATCAGCTCCCCGAGCTCCATGAAGTCGGCGACGCGTCCCGCGTGCTCGAGCGTCTGGTTCAGGTCCGCGCCGCTCCCCGGAACCGTAACGTCCCGCCAGAACTCCTCGCGCAACGCGGGAATGAGCGCGAGCGCCTTGGTGAGTCCCGCTGCGTCGCGCGCCATGCCGCAGTACTCCCACATGATCTTGCCAAGCTCGCGATGGAAGGACGCAACGGTGCGCTTGCCCTTCACGGCGAGGAGCTTCTTCGTCCGCGCGTCCACGTCGGCGACGGCGGCACGCACTTCGGGTGCGTCCACGGACACCGGCTCGAGTTTCGTCGTGGCCAGGTAGTCGCCGATGGTGTACGGCAGCACGAAGTACCCGTCGGCCAGCCCCTGCATCAGTGCACTCGCACCAAGCCGGTTGGCGCCGTGATCCGAGAAATTCGCCTCGCCGGCCACGTGCAGACCGGGAATGGTGCTCATGAGGTTGTAGTCCACCCACAAGCCGCCCATCGTGTAATGCACGGCCGGGTAGATGCGCATCGGGGCATGATAGGGATTCTCGTCCGTGATGCGTTGGTACATCTCGAAGAGGTTCGCGTAGCGTTCGCGAATCTTGTCAGGACCGGCTTTCCGGCCCTCGACGCCCGGTCGCTTGGTGCCAAGTGGGCTTGGCAAAGTGACAAGTGGCCCTATCCCATCGGTCTCCGCTCATGCGACCGTTCCTGACGTGAG
>JANOIJ010000065.1:0-3323 GCA_031407575.1 Gemmatimonadaceae bacterium
CGGGCACAGCGAGCGAGCGCGTGTCGCACCATCGCGTGATCGGCTCGCCCTCGATGTACTCCATCACGAAGTACGGCTGGCCCTCCGACACGCCGCCGTCGAGCAGTGCTGCGATGTTCGGATGCGTGAGGTTGGCGAGGATCTGCCGCTCGCGGCGAAAGCGCTGGATCGCCGTCTCGCTGGTGGCCTGCGTGCTCAGGAACTTGATGGCGACATGCTTTCGGTACTGGTCATCCGCGCGGACAGCCTCGTAGACCATACCCATGCCACCCGCGCCGATCATTCGGACGATCTCGTACGCGCCGACGTGCTTGCCCAGTCTGCGATTCGCGTCGGCGTCGAGCTCGTGTTCGATGTAGGAAGAGACGCGACCTTCCAGCTCGCCTGTGGGGCGCGCGTGCGCCTCCAGCAGCTCGCGTACACGCGTGGCGAGTTCCGCGTCGCGCGCCTCGAGCGACTGCAGGTATGCCTCACGCTCGTCGAGCGGGAGGTCGAGCGCGTGCTCGAAGCCTTCCTGCAGCTGTGCGAGACCTTCGGGTGTCAGCGGGGACATCAGGTCGACGACAGGGACTGCAGCAGGAATGCTCGCGCGAACGTCCAGTCGCGCTTCACGGTCTTCTGCGAAATAGAGAGCACTTCGGCGGTTTCGTCCACGCCCAGGCCGGCAAAGAAGCGCAGCTCGACGACGCGTCCCTGGCGCGGCGAGAGCGTTTCCAATTCCTGGAGCGCGATGTCGAGCGCGATGAGGTCCAGGGTGCCGGTGTGTTCGTCGCTCAATGCGTCGTCGAGCGTGACGCGCACGCCATGATCGCGCTTCATCGTACGACGTCTGCGGGCGTGGTCCACGAGGATGCGGCGAATGATGCGCGCGGCAACGGCGTAGAAGTGCGAGCGGTTCTCCCAGCTCGTCTGCTGCTGTCCCACGAGGCGCACGAACGCTTCGTCCACGAGCTCGGTTGCCTGGAGTGTGTGCCCGCTGCCTTCGCGTCGCAGAGCGTTCTCGGCGATGCGGTGCAGGTGGTCGTACACGACGCGCGCGAGCCGGTCTTCCGCGCCGGATTCGCCGCGGCGGAGTTCGTCCAGCAGGCGCGTGACCTCCTGGCCGTCATCGCTCATCGCGCGCGGCGGGAGGAGCGAGGACTCCGACGTCTCTCGAGCATCGCCGAAGAGCGCGACGGCCGGTCGCAGAGCAGTCGACCAGAGAAACATGAGCGCAGGCTCTCAATCGACTTTGCGCTGAAGGGAATGTGAAGACCTCGAGGAAACGCATGGACCTGTGACACGCTTCGTCGTGGCGCCCGTTGACGACGGGGCATTTTGTCATCCTGAGCGAAGCGAAGGATCTGCACTTCGGCTGGCACGGTGCAGATCCTTCGCTGCGCTCAGGATGACATAATGCTACGACGTCGAAAGATACGAGCAAAGTTGACGCTGGACGCCTCGGGGAAGCGTGGGCTGGATGCGCTCATCGGTCGCGAATGGCCGGGTCCACGGGCGCGATGGGATCCTCACGGTCCGAGATGGCATTGAGGGAGTCGCAAAGCGGTCCACCCACCTCGTATGATCGCATACCGAGCGCCTGATCGATACGGGTGAGCTTCGCCCGATCCACCCCGCGATGCACGGAAGCGACCACCGCGTACAGACGCGCTGTGGCTTCCGCAAACCCGAGCGCGTTAGAGAGCCGAGATGTCTCGCACGACATGGCCTGCTTGAGGGCAACGACGTCGGCCTCGACGAGCTGCCGCCGCAGCAGCCGTGCATACCGGTCAGCAGTGCGCGGATGCGTCGTCAACGTCTGCGACGGTTGGGGAGGCGCGTCGCCGCACGCCATCACGAATACGAGACCGACAGCTGTTAGTTGACGCGTGCGAATACGTTCCCTCTCGCAATTCCGGATATACGAATAGGGCGGCTACCGGTCGCGAATGGCCGGATCCACGGGCGCGATGGGCTCCTCGCGGTCCGAGATGGCATTGAGGGAGTCGCACTCTTCTCCTCCGTATGAGCGACCGCCGAGCGCTTGATCGATGCGCTTGAGCTTCTCCCGATCCACACCGCGGTGCACGGAATCGACCACCGCATACACACGCGCTTTGGCTTCCTCAGACCCGAGCACGCCAGCGAGACGTGAGATCTCGCACGTCATGGCCTGACCGAGGGCAACAACGTCGGACTCGACGAGCTGGCGCTGCAACAGCCGTGCATACCGGTCAGCCGCGCGCGGATGCGTCGTCAGCGTGCGGGACGGTTGGGGAGGCGGGTCGCCGCACGCCATCAGGAACCCGAAGCCGACCAACACTAGTTGTCGCGTGCGCATCTTCATCCCTCGCCGTTGGTTCTTTCTCACAGCGTAAGACGATGGGGCAGCGCGCAACGTCACACGCCGAATTCTGACTCGCGGATCGCTATCGGTCGTGTTAGGAGGGTTGCGCAGTACCTCCCCGCTCGTCATTGGGCACCGAGCGCTGATCTCGTGCATCACGCACGTTTGCGCACCTCCCCTCCTCCTAAGACGATGTCATACCGTTCGCGCGGGTTGCTCCCGTGCCTTTCTGTGCTGCTGCTGGTTTCCTGCGACGGGCAACCGACGTCGAACACATCCGCGACGCCGCGAGGCGCCGCGCGTACCTCGACGCCCGGTGCTGCGTCCTTTCAGGCTTGTGCGACGCTCGATGTCTCATTCCACGGCCAGTCCCTGGACGAGGTGTCGCTCACGACGGCTTGTACCTCTGGATTGAAGGTCGTGCTGCACGGCATAGCGACGTTCGACAAGAAGACGAACTTCCTCCGCCTGCCGGTCGCACTCGAGAACGGCACGAACGTCACGCTGCGGGCGCCGGCCCACATTTATGGATGGGAGGACAGCCTCCGCGTTCTGTCCCCGCACGGATTGGCGACCAACCCACACACGGCAACGTACCTCGAGTTCACGAACAGTGACTCGCTCATGAGTATCGGAGCGCCGGCGTTCGCCGGTGCCTCGCTCTGGCGCCTGGACTCCCTGCTCGCACCCGCGGGTCAGCCGCAGCAGATCCTGCCCGGCGCTCGCTCACAGGTGCAGTGGATTGAGATCTCCGTGAAGTCCGGCGTGCACAGCCTCTCACTCGCGCTCGGGGCAGCGGCGACGTCCGCGGCCGCGCCGGCCGGTCCGATCCTGGTGGAGGTGGAAGGGGGCGTGCATGGTTCTCCCCTCGTGGACAGCATCGCGCAGGTCGGTGACGTCGTCGCGTATGACTTCACGCCCGCACCCGGATTCACGAACGTGCAGGTGCGTCTCGACGGACAGGCTGTGCCGACATTCGGCACCATCCTTGCCGGTG
>JANOIJ010000075.1:0-6087 GCA_031407575.1 Gemmatimonadaceae bacterium
AGCGCTCGACGCGCTCGCCGTAGCGAAGCATTCCACCGTTCAATTCCCGGGCAGCCGATTTCCAGGCGCCCCGGGCATCGACGTTCCTCATGAAGATCGCATAACCGAAGATCATGATCCCGATTGTCACCGCAACGAGTCCGAGTATGGTTCGCTTGACGAACCGGAACCACCTGTATAGTCCTTCTGATTCCTTCATTTGCCTGGCTCAGGGTACAGTCGCCGCCCGGTCACAAATATAAGAGCCCGTTGCGGATAGAAAAAAGGCGGGCGATTCACGCCCACCATCACTAAGATGTGTGCCACAGCGGGCAATCTCCATACCGGTGTTTGGCATACAGGGTGCAGAGGATACAGTCATGACGACTCCCGCCAGCGCAGGTCGACCGGAAGACGAAACTGCCCTCCCGGACGATCGCCGCAACTCGGCAGGGAATGTGTACACGAACGTCCGCCGCCACGGCTCTGAGCGCCCGCCTCTCAAGCGCTGGCAGAAAGTCGCGCGTACGCTTGTCAAAGGGTTCGGGGCGAGCGCGCTCCTCGTAGCCGGAACGGTCTGGACGCTGAACCAGCAGAAGCCCAAATACGTGAATCCGGGGGAACTTCTCCAATTCCCCGCCTCGTTCGTGGTCGCCCCGCCGCCAATCAGCGAACAGGTCTTTCGCGTCAGCAGCGTCCTCCGCCGGTACACCAAGGACACCATTCGCGCCAACCGGATCGCTACGGCGCTGATCAGCGAAGGCGCCAAGAAGAACCTGGACCCTGCGCTTCTCATAGGCGTGCTTCTCACAGAAAACGCCAAGCTCGAGCCGTTGGCCAGGAGCAATGTGAGCGCGCGGGGACTTATGCAGGTGATGCCATTTCACGCCGGAAAATGGAAGGCGTGCCCCTCCCGTGACCTGGCCGACATCGAGTCGAATATCTGCTACGGCACCAGTATCCTGGCAGATCTCGTCAAGCGCTCGCCGAGCATGGAGCGAGCGTTGTTGCGCTACAACGGCTGCGTGCGGGGCACCAACACGCCGCGGTGCCACACCTACCCGAAGAAGGTGCAGAAATTCGTGGAGGGGTCTGCGAAGTCGATCTGCGACGGACGTGGATTCTACGACTGCATCACGAAGCCGTTCATCGCCGGCCTGTTCGGCGAGACGAACGGTATGGTGCCGAAAGCCGCTCCCACCGAGGCGGCGAAGTAGGCGCGGTCAGGCGTGCAGCGCTTCCCGCGCGACGCACTCGCTCTCGAGCTGCAGGGTGACGTGCGTGATGGCAAAGTCATCCCGTAACCTGGCGCACAGGTCGGGCAGGATATGGCGATCGGGACGCGTGCCGTCTACGTCAATGTGCGCGGAGAGCGACACTTGACCGCTGGTGATGGACCAGATGTGCAGGTCGTGCACCGCCGACACGCCGTCCACGCCCGCCAGGGCGTCTCGTACCCTGTCAGAATCGATGCCGCTCGGCGTACTTTCCATGAGGACGTCCACGCTCTCCTTGAGCAGCGCCCACGCCGACCAGCACACGAGAACCGCGATGATCGCGGAGGCGACGGGGTCTGCCCACTGCCAGCCGAGGTAGGCGACCGCTGCGCCGGCGGCGATCGTTCCGACGCTGCCCAGCGCGTCGCCGGCGACGTGCAACCACGCGCCGCGCACGTTGAGGTTCGAGGTGCGCCCGCCGCTCAGGACCCACAGGCCAGCGAGGTTGATGAGGAGGCCACCCAACGCGATGGCCATCACCGTGCGGCCATCCACGGTGGGCGGAGCGCTCAGGCGATGCCATGCCTCGACGCAGATCCAGACCGAGATGGCGATGAGCGTTGCGGCGTTTGCGAGCGCGGCCAGGATCTCGGTGCGGTGGTAGCCGTACGAACGGGCGGGGGTTGGCGCGCGACGGGAGATCCACACCGCGAACAGGCTGAGGGCGAGCGCGGCGACGTCCGACAGCATGTGGCCGGCGTCTGCGATGAGCGCGAGCGAATGGGAGATCCACCCGCCGACGACTTCGGCCAGCGCATAGAGCGCCGTGAGCACGAGCACGATGGTGAGGCGCCGTGCGTTACCGTCGCCGCCGTGATGGTGCGCGTGGTCGTGCCCTGCGTGACTGTGGCCGTGATGAGAGCCCATGACGCGGAAACTAGCCTTCGCGCAGGGCCTGGAGCTGCTGTGCGAGCTCGGCGCGGGGGGCCTCGCCGAGGCGGGTGTCCAGGTCCTGCTCGTGGGCGGCGAGGAGCGCATTGGCGCGCTCGTAGGCGGCGCGACCACTCGGCGTCACTTCGGCGCGAATGGTGCGCCGGTCATCGGGATCGGGAACTCTGGCGACGAACCCGTCGGCCTCGAGCCTGTCGATGAGCTGCGTGACGTTCGACTTGCCGCAGCAGTGCCGCTCCGCGAGGTGGGACAGGGAGAGGGGCTCGCTGGCGATGACGAGATGCCGGAGCGCCCCGAGCTTGGCCAGCGACAGCCCCACCTCGAACAGCGTGCGCTCGGCGCGCGCCTCGACAGCGCGCGCGGCGTCGAGGAGGAGGAGCGTGAGTGAACAGCCTGGGCCTTTTGCGGAACCACTACCGTGCGCCATGTCGAAGCCTACGGCGACCGGCGGCCCTGCGTCAACGGGAATTTGTAAATCGAACAAACAAATAAGGGTCTTCAGGGAATCCTGTGGGTAGGCAATCACAGGACTTGGGACTTTGGTGTTCCCGATCGATCTCGACGCGACCCGCGAAACACCGCGCCAGTCGGGCCGGCGTTGTCTCGAGGGACGGTGGGGCGCATCTCTGGGAACCCAGACTTCAACCCAGACGGCGAACGCTGCAAAACGCTGAGAAACGCGCGCCGCTCTCCGGAAGTTCCTGAAGACCTGGACATCAGGGCTTGGCGCTTGCACACAGGGTTACTAGCATCCTCGTTTCCTTCGATTGCGAGCTTCCACACACGCGTCCTGGTCCAGTCCTGCTCATGTTTCGGTCTTTGCCCGTTGGTCGCGCGCTGCCCGCGCTGGTTGTGTGCGCGACCGTCCTGATTGCCTGTGCCGACAAGAACCTGCCACCCGCGGCCACGACGCCCGGCGGGACCTCCGCGTCGGCCGGCCAGGTGTCCACCGACAGCGTCCGTCCGGTGCCGGCGGTCGTTCCCGTGATGGCGCCCGGCATCACGGCTCCGACGCCGGACACGGGACTGCCGGTGGGCGAGCTCCCGAAGCGTCCGCGTCGAGACAGTGTGGCACTCGCGAGTATGACCAGGCCGGACAGCGTGCTCGACGCGAGATGGCCGGTCAATTTGCCGCCGTCGGCCGCGGGTGCGCTCCTGCCCGCGAACCGCATCGTTGCCTTCTACGGGAATCCTCTCGAGAAGCGGATGGGCGCGCTCGGCGAGTTTCCGAAGGCGGAGATGTTGAGGAGGCTGGACGTTGAAGTCGCGCGCTGGGCGAAGGCCGATCCGGCGCATCCTGTGATACCCGCGCTGCACATGGTGGTGACCACGGCGCAGGGCGCTCCGGGGAAGAACGGCCTGTATCGACTGCGCATGCGCGACTCCCTGGTGTCCGCCATCCACGCATGGGCCAGGGAGAAGAAGGGGATCTTCTTCGTGGATGTGCAGCTCGGCATGGACAAGGTGGAGAACGAGGTGCCGCGGCTCCGCCCGATACTCGAGAACCCCGACGTCCACTTCGCGCTCGACCCCGAGTTCGCGATGGCGGCGTCGGGCGTTGCGCCCGGGCGCAAGATCGGCACGATGGACGCAAAGGAGATCAACTGGACCATCAACTATCTCGACGAGATCGTCCGGACGAAGAACCTGCCGCCGAAGATCCTGGTGATCCACCGCTTCACTCGGAAGATGGTGACGAACTACAGGGACATCCGCCCGACGCCGAACGTCCAGGTGGTGATGGACATGGACGGATGGGGACCGCCCTGGCTCAAGTTCGATTCGTATAAGGCTTACGTGAAGGCAGAGCCGGTGCAGTACGCCGGCTTCAAGCTGTTCTTCCACAACGACACGAAGAAGGGCGACGCGCTGCTCACGCCCGCGGAGATTCTGCGCCTGAATCCACGCCCATTGTACATCCAGTATCAGTAGCGCGAGGTGCGGCACTGGCGCGACGCGACGCGGTGGCTACTTTCCCCCGCGCGCCTGCCGTGCTCATGCGGCCGCTACCTAAGGTCGAACGCCATGTCCGACATCGTGCACCTGCGAAGTTTCGTCGACAGTGTCGGCGTGGCGTGGACCGTGGGCGAAATCTCCAGCCCGTCGCTCACAGGCGCGTTGGCCAAGCTCCTCGAGCACGACCGACGGCGCGGAGGGTGGCTGGTATTCGAATCCGAAGACGGCGAGAAGCGGCGACTTACGCCGTACCCTGCGGACTGGCGCACCATGACCGTGTTCGAGATAGAGCGGTGGTGCATGCGCTCGACGCCGGTACCTCCCGCACCGGCGCGCCGAACGGAAGACTGACGCCTTTCGTCACGTTGCGGCTGCGCGCACGTCTGCGAACTCCGGATGCTTGTCCAGGTACGCGCGGACAAAGGGACACGTGGGGATGACCTGGGCGCCCGACGCGCGCGCATGCTCCAGCGCCGCGCGCACGAGTGTCGCACCGAGCCCGCGACGCTGAACCGACTTGGGCACCACGGTGTGGCGGAAGTCCAGCACGCCGTCGCGCGCCGTGTAGCTCAACACCGCGGGGCCGCCGTCCGTGGCAAGCTCGAACTGTTCGCCGGCAGCGTTGTGTGTGACCGCGCCCGTCATTCCGGCCGGGTGCGCGCGAGGAAGTGGCGACGCATCGTCACGTGCCGCCGAACCACTCGTAGCCCTGGTCGCTCCAGTAGCCACCGTTGCGCGTGGGCATGAAGACGACGCTGGTGAGGTACTTGGTGTTTTTGTAGCCGAGCTTCACGGGCGAGTGCAGTCTCGCTGGTGCACCGTAACCGGGGCCGAGCATCCTGCGATCCTTCCCGTACGCGATGATCGTCTGGGGGTGCATGGCGCTCTCCATATCCCAGCTCTCGTGATAGCCCTTGTCGAAGCTGCTGAAGTCCACGTAGTGCGCGTCGGCGGTGGTGCCTCCGGCGGCGCGCGCCAAGTCGCTGATGCGGACGCCGGTCCATTCGGCGCGGGCGTTCCATCCTTCCACGCAGAAGTGATCGACCTTCTGCGTGATGTGCGGGAGCTTCATGAGGTCAGCGAGGGTGAGCGAGAGCGGCGTGCGCACCGCACCGGACACCTCGAGGCGCCACACGCCGCGCGCGGACTCGTCCCAGACGGGCACTTTCTCGGAGATGAAGTACTTGGGAAAGCTCTCGCCAGCCAGCTGTGCGGACGACGGCACGTGTCCCATGGCGTCGTGGCGGAAGAGACCGCGCTCGAGCACCTCGTTCGTCCCTTCCATGGCGTCGAGGATCTTCGCCGCGCTCTCCGGATTCTTGTTGCAGGCGGCGAGCATGGCGCCGGACAGCGAGGCGGCAGAAACGGTCAGGAAGCGACGACGGTGCATGCTCATGGCTTGTGTGCCTCGGAGTCTCGCGCGGCGGGAGCGGACGGGCGTGGGCCGAACATGTGGTAGAACGGACGCGCATTCCGCCGTTCGGGCGAGCGGGCCTTGTCATACCAGCCGGTGATCATCGAGCGGAGGGAGTAGGGATCAACGGCGAACACCATGAAGACGTGAACGATGGCGAGCAGCACGAGCGCCGCCATCGCCACGAAGTGGACGAAGCGCGCCCACTTGTAGTTCACGAACAATGCCGTGATGAAGCCCAGGGTGACGGGCTTCCAGATGGCCAGTCCGCTCAGCACGAGAATGATGCCGAGGACGGGCATGGCGAAGTAGGCGCTCTTCTGGAGTGCGTTGTGCTTGCCTTGTGCGGGGTGATCCCTGCGCACGAAGAGGTAGAACTTGATCATCTCGAGCGCGTCGCGCGCGTCACCGCGTCGCGGCATGATGTCGCGCCACTCGCCGTGCAGGAACAGGAACGCCAGGTAGACCAGCCCGTTGGCGACGAGCACCCACATCATGGCGAAGTGCCAGTGGCGCGCACCGCCGAGCCACGCGCCGAAGGTGAGCCAGGCGGGAATGGGCGTCCCTTCC
>JANOIJ010000335.1:0-6707 GCA_031407575.1 Gemmatimonadaceae bacterium
GCTGGTGCTGGCGGTGCACAACCTGGATGAGTACGCAAAGTACGAGGACTTCGTCAATGCGTACCATCCCCGCCTGAGCAAGAAGCTGACAGCGCGCCCGGTGATCCGGAACGCCGTCGTCCTCTTGACCGTGTCGGTCGCGCTGCTGGCCGGGTTCTCGTACGTGTACAACGACGACGTGCTTCGCACGATATGCAAGGTGGCCATCTTTGCGCTCATGCTGAATGCGATCAGCCACTGTGTGTTGTCGCTCAAACGCCGCCGGATCCTTCCCGGGACCCTGTCGGCTGCGCTTCTGGTTCTGCCCTATTCGGTCGTGGCCATCATGATCACGCATTCCGAGAGCGGGGATTCATACTCACATCTGGCGCTCTTGGCTGCATTGGGTGCCGTGACGGTGCCGCTGGCGATCGCTCTGTTTATCGGGCTCGGGTACGGGATCAGCCGATGGGAGACCAGGCGTCAGGCCTAGCCCGGCCTATTCATGAGATCGCGGCCCGTTCGACGCCGAAGCACTGGTAATACGCGTTGAGGCGCTAATCGTTAACAAGCCAGCCCGGGATGGGCTACACAGCAGCAGGCCCGCACCACCGCAACCGTAGGCGCGGCCGGCACGAGGGCGGGCAGGTGGAGTCGAGAGGTTCCCTATGAAACGTCGTATCGCGCTGATTGAGTTCTCCATCTACGATCAGTTCCCGCTGGTATCCGGCTACCTGCAGGCGTTTGCGGGCACCGATCCCGATGTCGCGGCGGCGTTCGAGTTCGTCTATTACTCGAGCGAGGTTTCCCGGGCCGACTACCCCGCGACGCTGCAGGCGATTCGCCAGTTGAACGCCCCGGTGCTCTGTTTCAGCTGCTACGTCTGGAACATGGGACTGATCCGGCGGCTGGTTCGCGACCTGGCCGGCGACCGCGACGTCACCACGATCATCCTGGGCGGGCATCAGGTCAGCAACCACATCGAACGCTACGTCAGGCCGCAGGACGACAAGGTGATCGTGATCAACGGACAGGGCGAGCTGCCCTTCCGCGACACCTTGAGACGCCTCGCTCACGGCCAGCCGGTCGCCGGACTCGGCGGCGTCAGCGTCTACACCGATGGCGAATTGTGGAATGGTGGGGAGGCGGAGATGCTGGCCAATCTCGAGGACATCCCGTCGCCCTACCTCGGCGGACTGTTCGATCGGATGTCCCATCCAATCGCCGTGTTCGAAACCAACCGCGGCTGCCCGTACAAGTGCTCATTCTGCACGTGGGGCGGCGACACGCAGCGGGTGACCAGGTTCTCGCTCGAACGGGTCAAAGAGGAGCTGCGGTGGCTGGCCCGCCAGGGGACGCTGTTCATTTACCTGGCCGATGCCAACTGGGGCATGCTGGCGCGCGATCCCGAAATCTCGTCGTATCTCGGCAGCCTGAAGAAAGAGTTCGGGACGCCGCTGATGGTCTACTACGCGGCCGCCAAGAACAAGCCGAAGGGGTCGCTGCAGTGTATCGAGAACTTCTACGCGGGCGGCGTCATCACCAGCCAGGCTCTCGGCATCCAGTCGATGAATCCCGAGACGCTGGCGCGGGTCGATCGGCAGAACATCAAGAACGATTCGTTCGTGCAGATGTTCAGCGAACTGAAGCATCGTGGCATCGATTCCTACTGCGAGCTGATCTGGCCGCTGCCGGGGGAGACGCTGTCAACGCTGAAGCACGGGTATCAGGAACTGATCGAGCTTGGCGCGCAGACCATCATCATGTACCCGGCGATCCTCATCAACAACGCGAAGCTGACCACGCAGGCCGACGAGCACGAGATCGCGGCGACCATCTCCGACGACTGGAAGTCGGAATTGCTGCTCGTGAAGAAGACCAAGTACGCCAGCCACACCGAGGTCGAAGACGGCCTGTGGTTCTACTACGCCTACTTCGTGCTCGGCAACTGCGACGCACCCAAGGCGCTGCTGCGATGCATCGGCGAGGCAACCGGCCGGCCCTACGTCGCGATCATCGAAGACTTCGCCCGCTACCTGCGCGAGAACGCCGCGGACTCGAAGTACGCCGCGCTCATCGCAACCCTGTTTGCCGAGGACGCGCACGGGTCGCTGCTGACCATCGGCCGCCTCGCGGCCCACATCACGCACGAAGAACGCCTGGCGGCACAGCGCGATGTCTCGCGCTTCATCGTGACGCAGCTGCCGCACGACAGCGAGCGCGCCGTCGCGCTGGCGGTGGTCTGGAGCTGCGCGCTGCCGAAACTGTTCGCCGGCACTCCCGAAACCTCCAGCCACGCGCTGGCCAGCCTCGGCGAGGTGCCCGCGATCCGTGCCGCCGGCGCCCTGAGCCGCGTCTCGATCGAGCCGCAGCGTCACGGCGTGGACCTCTCCGTCGACGACACATCCGGCGCGTGGAGCGCGGTTGTCCCGTTCTTCGACGGACGGCCGGCATCCGGGAATCTCGCGCAGATCGCGATTCGTCACCGGCCGGCGGACATGCACTACAACCGGAGCGACCGCACGCGCAACCTGGTTTACGCGCATGGGATGATCAACCGCCTGACGCGGATTTCGGCCCAGGTGTCGGTGACGAGATACGCGGGTGGCGCCGCCGTCAGAGCCGCCCACGAGGCCACGGCCGGCCGAACGCCGCCACCGCCGTTGTAATCACGGCCTGAGACCTCGCCGCCCGCCTCGCTCGTGACGCAGGGCGGTCACCGGGGTCGAGCCGCGTGGGGCGACGCCTCCGCCTTGGCGGCCAGTGGTAAGGTCGCCGAGTCGGTGGACACCTCTTCGGAAATTGCCGGTTTTGGTTTTGATTCGCTGGGGCGACCACGGCCTCGCGCTGGAATGCCACCCTGCGTCGCTTCGCTCCGCCGAGTGACCAGCTTGCCCAGCATCGGCGATCACGATGACCGGACTGAGTGATGACAATGGCCGGAATAGGCACAGGGCGGGTCACCTTCTGGAAAGGGCACCGAGTGTGTTGGACTCAAGGTTGAAGTTTATTCCGTTCGAGGCGATGCGCCCGTATCCGTACGAAGAGGACGTCGACTCGTGTGCTTCCTACTCGTCGGAAGAGATCCTGGAAATGCTCCGGAGCAGATTGGGCTGTGGAGACATCAGGATGTCCACTGCGTCCGTACAAAGCGATGCGAACCGCGGAGGTCACACGGATTCAGTAATCGACATACTCGTCGCAGCAGCATGTCGCGACACCGGGACTCATATGCACTGTTGGCGTGACGATCTGAACCCTATCTCGGAGCGACGATGAGCGGATGGTTGCGGGGACGGGTGGCCATTGTCACTGGAGCGAGTCGTGGGATCGGACGGGCGACAGCCGAGGCGATCGCCTCGGCCGGCGCGCACGTGATACTCGGGGCACGCAATCTCGCCACGCTCAAAGACGTCGCGCAGGCAGTGAACCGACTGGGTGGTCAGGCAACACCGGTCGCTGTCGATGTGTCGCGCGCAGAAGACGTAGACGCCCTTTTCGCCGCTGCCCGCGAGAAGGGGCCTGTTACCGCCGTGGTGTGCGCCGCCGGCATGCTGCACAAAGCTCCTTTCGAAGCCTTAACGCAGGAGTCGTGGCAACACACACTTGACGTCAACTTAACTGGAACCTTTCTTTGTTGTCATCGTGCGTTCGGCGTAATGCGCGATGAGGGAGGCGGGCGCATCGTAACGATAGCGTCTCTGTCTGGCTTGTACGGCACAGAGAAATTCCCGGGGCTTCTCGCCTACAACGTCTCGAAGTATGGAGTGGTTGGGTTGACTGAAGGATTGGCCCTCGAGGGACGCCCTTTCGGGATCACCGCGGTCTGTCTGAGCCCTGGCGCCGTTGATACCGATATGTTACGTGCAGCCAATCCGTTGCTTCGCCCCCTACTCGGCCCGAGCGACGTCGGTGCGTTCATCGTGTCGCTACTCGACGGGGAACTCCCGTCTGTTAGCGGCTCAAACATCGCGATGTTTTCCAACGCGAGCTCCTAGCTCGGAACCCAGGATAGGACCCGTGTGCTACCGTCTGCGCGCTTCGCCGAAACAGCAGGCGTATTTTGTTGACTTTAAGCGGCGCGACGCCCCTCGGAGGATGGTATGAGTGCAGACCCGTCGAACGCTTCCATGTCGGCTTCTGCAGATGGCCGTCCGGCCGGCGTAACGGTCGTCATCACGAGGCGGGTCACCTTTGCGGCCGCCCACGCCCTTCGACGCGATGACTGGGATCCTGAACGCAATCGCGACACCTACGGCTCGTGCGTGAATGACCATGGCCACAACTACGAGTTGGAAGTCACGGTTGCCGGAAGCCCCTCAGCTTTGACAGGCATGATTGTGAACCTAAGAGATCTCGATCGTGTTCTACGAGAACACATCGTCACCAGGGTTGATCATCGCCATCTAAACAAGGATGTGGACTTTCTTGTTGGCGTCGTCCCAACCGTCGAAAATCTCGCCCTTGCATTCTGGTCAGAGCTCGAGCCCCATCTACACGGTCTGCATCGTCTTCGTTTAGCCGAGTCTGAGAACAATTCGGCAGAGATCATCCGCTCGTGAGACCGTGATTACCTGTTCAGATGGGCTTGGGGTGCTCCAACGTGCCCGCTCGTTGCAGCGGCCGTCGCTCGTCTACAGGCGACTTGTGGCGCGTGTGGTGGCCTGTTATCATTTCTGGCTCGCGCGTCGCGGCGGAACACGAACGTGAACACCCTTGATGATCCGACTCTGAATGCGAACGGACTCGTCATCGCAGAACGCCTGTTCAGCGATGACGAAGTGAGTTCTCTCACGCGTCACTACATGTCGCTGCGCGAAGCGGGGTCCTGCTACGGCCGCCGCTGAACATCGCAACCGCGTCCGTCGATGGGATTCGTGCAATGCCGTTGACGGCCGAGGTCTTCGCTACGACGAGACGCTGATCGAGGGCTTCAGGCCCATGCTGCATCCGAATAGCAAATCTGCCAATCTCCAGCTTCCGCGGCCAACGCCGCCACGTAACCCACGTCGACTGCGAGAGACACAATTCGCCAATGTTCCCGCATTGCTGGAGTGAGGTGGCAAGCGCGTAGGAGTTGAGCACAGTCGTTGGGCGTAAGATCAACCTCGAAGGCATTCAGTGGGGCCGACAGGCCCATACCATGGGCCTTGAGGAAGGCTTCCTTTCGGGTCCAGCATCGGAAGAATGCGTCCATTTGCTCGCTTGCCGGCATTGCCTCGAGCTCCGCAACCTCGCGAGTTGCGAAAAACCGATGCGCCAACGGAAGCCAGTCCACCGGCCGGTTCTCTTCGACATCGACGCCGACTTCGCGTCCGTAGCTCACTGCGAGTAATGCGCGCTCGCCTGAGTGAGAGAGATTGAATCGCAGGTCCACCCCCGCGTCGTGCACATATGGCTTTCCATAAGTACCAACGCCAAAACGAATCTCAGCGGGGGGCCGACCAAGGAAGTCTCCCAGGATTTGGCGCATGGCCGCATGAGCGCGGGCGTACCGGCGCCGGTCCCGGTCGAACACGAAGCGAGCAGTTCGATCGCGCTCAGCAGTATCAAGGCATGTTTCGTGAGCAGGCGTGAGATGGTCTAGTGGGATAGAAAAAATATGAATGTCGGCTGCCGAAAGCTGGCACCGATCGATGGTCGTCGAGACGTTCACTGCGTGTGCACTCGGCCAGTAACGGCTTTCGCCAACGATTGATTTGCTCGCCGTGACAACGACGAGTGGCCTTGAGGCCGGCTCGAGACGGGTTGGGTCTGCATCGGCTCGATGTACCTGGCAGAACGACTCTGCTGCGGTGTTGCAGTTCCGCGCAGGGTCACAGCGTCGGTGACGAAAACAGGCGGGCGCGGCGATCTTTCTTTGACGCGTTCGGAGCGACCGTCGGACTTCCACATCCGGTTTGGTCGACCGACCGGATCCGGCCAGTCGTCGTCGCTCCGGCCCGTTAAAAGAACAGCGTAGCATCTTCGCTGCTTCTTCCACACGGCCTGTCAACGCCGGGCCAAAATCTGACACTTCCGCCGGTTGGAACTGCCGCCCCGGCCTGGCGAGTGCGCGTCGCGGCGCTCCTCTGGAGACCGTCGCGACGATCTCGATTGGAGTTGCCCATGCGTCCGAGCCAGACGATGACTGAGTGTCCACGTTGTGCCGCCACGAAACTCGACGCCAGTTGGGGAAGCGAAGAGCCGGTTCGAATCTTCAAATGCGCTTGCGGGACCGCCTACTGCTCGAACTGCGGAGGAGGTGGGACGTGGGATCTGCCTCTCTGTCCCACTTCTGTCTACCACGGCGAACGGTCAGAAATCGGACGCGTACCGTGACGGAGTTAGCGCTCCCGCCAAAGAAGCAGCGCCCGCTGGGACGTTCAACTGCCCGCGGTGCGGCGGTGAGGGCAGCTCTCTGACCGCTAGATCGGTGCGACTCCCTGCAGAACGGCAGGCGCACAGGCGCACTCATGGGGTGCTCTTCTAAGCCGGTGGCCGCAGGTTCGAGTCCTGCCGGGCGCGCCAACTCGCTTCGCGAGTTGGCCACGCCCGCCAGGCCTCGGGAAGCGCCGCAACTCGCTTCGCTCGTTGCGAGCGGTTCCGAGTCCTGCCGGGCGCGCCATCCTACGCTCGCGGAGAATTCTGGCGAGCTACGGATGGCAGGCCATCCGAGCGCACCGTAGCGCGACTTGTCCACCGAAGCGGCGAAGCCGCGAAGGTGGAAGCGCGAAGGTGGGCCGGGC
>JANOIJ010000338.1:0-17548 GCA_031407575.1 Gemmatimonadaceae bacterium
CTTCCCGTTTCTCATGTTCGGCGTTGTCGGAATGCTGGCCGGCCTGGGCGACGTGCGGATGCTGCGGTCCGGTGCCCTCCGGGGTCCCGCCCGGCTGGCCCGGCACCTCTGGCGCATGAGCTTCGCGCTGTTCATCGCGGCGATGTCGTTCTTCATCGGCCAGGCAAAGGTGATTCCGGAGCCGCTGCGTAATCGTCCGCTGCTTTCGCTTCCGGTTTTGGCGGTGCTCGTGACGATGCTGTACTGGCTGTGGCGCGTCCGCGTGCGGCGAACATTTCGCGGCATCGTCAGCGCGAGCGCGGCTGGGGCCGTCGCACGATGACGACCATCGATACGCGCGCCATGCCAGAAGGAGACGCCAACCTTGCGGCGACCACGACGTCGGCGCGATCGCGGCTCGGTGCTGCAACGGTCGCGTTGCGCGCGTCGGCCGCGTTCTGGTTCGCGACCGTGTTCGTTGGACAGTGGGCCTTCCTGTACTACATCGCGGCGTTCTATGGCACGTCGATAGTGCAGGGCGACTTCAAGACATGGAACAGGAACACGAACTTGTTCAACGGGTATGTCGCGGGCGATACGATCGGCAACCTGGTCTTCGCCGCGCACGTCCTGCTGGCCGGTGTCGTCGCATTTGGCGGAACGCTCCAACTCATTCCGCAGATTCGAGCGCGCGTTCCTGCCGTGCATCGGTGGAACGGCCGAGTGTTCCTGTTTACCGCGATGGCGGCGAGCATCGGCGGGCTGTACATGGCCTGGATGCGCCCAGGTCCCGGCTTCGTCAGCCGGCTCTCGATTACGCTGGACGCCGTGTTGATCATCGCCTTTGGCGCGCTCGCCTGGCGCGCGGCGCGCGCGCGAGAGATCTCCACGCACCGCCGCTGGGCGCTGCGCACGTTCATCGTCGCGAATGGCGTGTGGTTCCAGCGCATCGGATTCATGGCGTGGATCATCGTCAATCAGGGTCCTGTCGCCATGAAGCCGTTCAGTGGCTTCTGGCAGTGGGGCTGCTACTTGCTGCCGCTTCTCGTGCTCGAGCTGTACCTGCGGGCGAAAGACGGCACTGCGCCGCGTGAGCAGTTCGTGGTGGCGAGTGGCCTGGTCCTGCTCACGCTTCTCATGGGTGCCGGGATACTCGGCATCTACATGTTCAGTTGGCGGCCGCTGATCTCCCTGTCATCCTGAGCCACCGGCGAAGCATCTGCACCTACGGATTCCACGGAGGAAGCGACATGACGACTCTACATCTGATCTTGCGCTTCGCGCACATCGCGATGGGGACGCTGGCGCTCCTCTCGGGTACGGCGGCCCTTGCGTTCGGCAAAGGCTCGCTCGTGCATCGCCGAGCCGGCACCGTGTTCTTCGTGTCCATGCTGCTGTTAGCGTGTACCGGCGGCGTCATGGCGATCTTCACGAAGCCGAACATGGGCAACCTCATGGGCGCGATGATGGCCTTCTACCTGGTGGCCACGGGCTGGGGCACTGTCGTCCGCGCGCCAGGGCATACAGGCCGCCTCGAGATCGCAGGTGCACTGTTGGGACTCGCGATCGCCATGATCGGCATCACCTTTGGCGGGCTTGCGGCGAGCAGCCCGACTGGTCGTTTCCACGCGTACGGTCCCCCGCTCTACCTGATCTTCGCGAGCATCGCGCTGCTCGGCACAGTGCTGGACATCAGGATGATCGCACGCGGTGGACTCGTTGGCGCGGCGCGCACCGCGCGGCATCTGTGGCGGATGTGCCTCGGGATGTTCATGGCCACTGGGTCGTTCTTCTTCGGTCAACCGAAGTTCGTGCCGGACGTGTTGCGCGAGCTCAGACTGGTGCCTGTCCTCGCGCTTCTGCCGCTGGTGTTCCTGATCTACTGGATGATTCGAGTTCGAGTCTGGCCGTTGATGAGGAAGGGTCGGGGCCTTCGCGTGGCTGGGCAGTTCCCCGGCGCATGACGAGCGAACTCCTGGATGTCCCTCCGCGCGGCCGTCGCCGTCGCCGGCATTCTCTTCGCGAACGTGCAGAAGCGATTCAGTGTGACGGCGATAGGCCTTCGCTCCACACGACAAGTAGTTTTTGCGCGAGGCACGACCAGCCGCAGTACCGGCAGTTTCCGTTCAATCCGTGTGATCCGTTCTGCGTGCTTGTGACACGCGCTTGCGCGTCCGGCATGGAGAACGTTCTCGAGAATGACGCAGCCCCACCTACGTCGGCGTGCTCTTCGCGAAACTGCGGTAGTGACCAAAGACCGATCAATCCGCTGCGCATGAAAGGCGTTTGATCTTGGCGAGTGCCCTGCCTTTCCGTAGCATTGGCCGCATGCCCCTCACCCGCTGTGTTCACATGATCATGCGCGCACTCACGTCAGTCGTCCTCACCGCCTTCGTCGCCGCCACAACGAGCGCGCAAGCGCCGGTCGTCCACCAACTGCCCGCGACGCCAACGACCGTCGCCTATGGCTACTACTGGTCCGAGGCGAAGCCCGCGCTGCGCATCAAGTCCGGCGACATGGTGGACATCGAGACGATGCTCACCAACACGCCAGCAGAACTCGAGCGCATCGGCGTGAAAGCGGAAGACATTCCGCAGAACCTGCGCGACATCGTGCGAGAGGACACGGGCTCGCTCAAGGGACCGGGCGGGCACATCCTCACCGGACCCATCTACGTCGAGGGCGCCGACTCGGGTGACGTCCTCGAGGTACGCATCCAGTCCATCACGTTGCCCATCCCGTACGGCTACAACGGATGCAGCGGCTTCATGCGCGAACTCTGCGAGGTCCGCGGCAGCAAGCTCATTCTCATGGACCGCGCGAAGATGACGGCGGAAATCGCGCCGGGCATCGTCGTCCCGCTGCGACCGTTCTTCGGCTCCATCGGCGTCGCGCCCGCTCCCGCACTCGGCCGCGTGAGCAGCAACCCGCCCAGCCGCCACGCGGGGAACCTCGACAACAAGGAGCTGGTCGCCGGCACGACGCTTTACATCCCGGTGTTCGTGAAGGGCGCGCTCCTCGAGCTGGGCGACGGACACGCCGCGCAGGGCGACGGCGAGGTGGACCAGACGGGGCTCGAGACGAACCTGCGCGGCCGCATCCAGGTGGTGGTGCGCAAGGACATGAAGCTCGAGTGGCCGCGCGGCGAGACGCCCACGCACTGGATCACCATGGGCACGGACACGTCACTCGTCGTCGCGACGAAGGTCGCCATCAGGGAGATGGTGACGTTCCTCCAGGAGCACCGCGGCATCACGCAGACGCAAGCCTACCAGGCCGCATCCATGGCGGCAGACCTGCGCATCACGCAGCTGGTGGACGGCAACGTCGGCGTGCACATGATGATCGACAAGCGGTATCTGGTCCGGAAGTAAACCGTGTCATCCTGAGCGAAGCGAAGGATGACACTCTTTACGGAATGGACATCACCATACTGGACCCCGTGTAGCCCGGTGAGCTGAACCGCAGCGAGAAGTTCCCCGGCGGCCCGGTGACGACAAGATTCGAGAAGGTCGCGACGCCGCTGGCGTTGGTGAGGACAGTGGTCGTGCCAGAGAGCGTCGCCGACGTGCTGCTGCCCACCACAATGTAGGCCGTCACCGGAACGTTCGCGATCAGCGCCGGCGCGCCCTGCACGTTGAGGATCTGGATGCCCGGCTGTGGTGAGAGGGGCGCCCCGCTGTTGGTCTGAGTCGAGGGCCGGACCACGATGGACAACACGTTGCCATTCTTCGCCACTCCCGCCGCGTTCATGGACGCCGAGCCGATGCCAGGCTGCGCAGGCACCGAGCCCGTGAGCGTGTTTGTCGCTGGAGTAGTGCCGGACAGCGTCCACGCCACGAGCGTCGCGACGCCGTTCGCGTTGGTCACGACCGACACACTCGAGCCGCTCGTGTTCGAGTTCTGGACCTGGCTGTTCGTCGGCACGGTGTTGAACAGCACCGACTGGCCCGCGATGCCGTTGTTGCCGGCGTCCACGACCTGGAACGCGGGCGCCACTGGCACGGCCTCACCGATCGACGCGGTCTGGCCGCTGCCTGCACTCACCACGATGGCCGCGGGCGCGCCGACCGTCAGCGTGATCGGCCCCGAGTTCACACTCGACACACTCGGCGCACTCGGCACCGAGTACGTCAGGATATACGTGCCAACGGTGCCGACAATCTTGAGACCGGTGAAGATCGCGACGCCCGACGTGTTCGTCGGCGCGGTGTTCGTTGACGCGGTGCCGCTGCCGCTCGATACCGTTGCGCTGACCTGGACACTCGCCTGGGTGACGGCATTGCCCTGCGCATCGCGAACCTGCACCTGCGGAGGCGTCGGGAACGGCGTGTTCACCGCCACCGTGGTGGAGCCTGCGACAGTGATGACCAGTTGTGACGCCGCGCCCGCCGAAAGCGCCACGTTCGCCGTCAGGCCCGCGAGCGTCGCGCCCTGATCCCGGAAGTCCAGCGTGAATGCGCCAACGGTGCCGTTGATCGCCAGGCCGTTGAATGCGGCCTGACCTGCGGCATTCGTGACTGCCGTGGCATTCGTGAGCGTCCCGCTGCCGGACGTGATCGTCGCCACGATGGTCACGCCAGCGAGGGCGACAGCATTGCCCGGCGCGTCGCGCAACTGCACCACGGGCTGCGACGAGAACGCGACACCGCTTTGCGCCGAGGTGGACGGCAGCGTGGTGTAACTGAGGTGCGTGGCTGGCCCGGCCAGCGCCGTCTCCGTGAAGGTGAGCGTGCTGCCCACCGACACACTCGCCGTTGCGGTGAACGTGTACGCCTGCGCCGACGTGCCCACGTAGAAGTTCGTGAGCGCCGCAATGCCCGACGCGTTGCTGGTGACGGTCAGCGATGTGAGCGACGTCCCTCCCGCGTTCTCCAGCCTTCCGCCTACCGTCACCACGCTGAACGTCACGACGGTGCCGGCCACCGGATTGCCGCCGACATCCGTCACGAGCACCGCCGGCGGAATGGGCACGGCACCGCCCACTGTGACGCTCTGGTTGTTGCCGGCCTGGATACTCATGGTATGTGCGGCGCCCGCCGAGGCGGTCGCCGTGAAGGTGACGGGGCTTCCCGTCACCCCCGCGAGCGACGCCGTCATCGTATAGGTCTGCGCCACGGGGCCGAGCGTCCAGGCGTTGAGCTGCGCGATGCCGGAGGACGGATTGGTCGTCACCGGCGCGGAGCTCGCGGTGACGGAACCGTTCGACACCGTTGCGCCCGCTGTCACGATGGCGAACTGCACCACCGCGCCGCCCGCACCGTTGCCGTGCGCGTCCCTCACTATCACCGATGGCGGAACAGGCAGCGACGTGCTGACGGGTCCGGTCTGGTTGTCGCCCGCGTTGAGTGCAATGGACGCAGGTGGACCGGCGACGCCAGTGGCACCGAAGTTCACCGATGGCGCGCCGGGGAACGTGGCGCTGATGCTGTACGGTTTCGCGATAGTGCCGAGCGTCCAGGACGCCAGCGCCGCGACACCTGAGGCGTTGGTCTGCACGGTGACGCTGGTGCCCGACGTGGTGCCGTTCGAGACAACGGATCCCGACGCGAGCACCGTGAAGGTGATCGTCTGGTTCGGGACCGGATTGCCGAACGCATCAGTGAGCCTCACCGAAGGCGCGATTGGCACCGCCGTGGTGACGGCCGCGGTCTGCGCGTTTCCGGCGACACTGGTCAGCGTGGTTCCTGCGCCAGCGGTGATGAGGATATTGCCGGAGGTCACTGGCGTAAGTCCGCTTCCCGTGAACTGCAGCGTGTACGTCCCCGTCGCGCCGCCCACGGCCAGGCCCGGGAAGCTCGCCAGGCCGGACGCGTTGGTGGACGCGGAGGCGTTTGATAGGCTGGGCGGCGGCGTCGAGGGCCCCGTGGCGATCGTCACCGTCACCGCGACACCACCTTGCGCCACCGGATTGCCGCTCGCGTCCACAATCTGGACGCGCGGCGTCGGACTGAAGACGGTCTGCGCCGGCGTGGGACCCGGCGTCCACGCTGGCGCAAAGGCCAGGGCCACGCCCGTGCCAGCGGTCACCGTGATGGGACCGAAGGGGAGATTCGCGTAGCCGGTGGCGGCAAACTGCAGCCCGTAGTTGCCAGCGCTCCCGGTGATGGCGAGGCCGGCGAATGTCGCGAGGCCCGCGCCGTTGGTCACGGCCTGTGTGTTCGCGAGCGCGCCCGTCCCCGTGACAATGCTGGCGGTGACAGTGACGCCGCCCCCGCCCGTAGCCACGTTGTTGCCGAACGAGTCCTTGAGCTGGATGACTGGCTGTACGGCCAGCGCTGTTCCGCTCGTGGTGCTTGTGGACGGCTGCTGCGTGAAGACCATCTGCGTGCCCGGACCGGGAACCGCAGTGGCGGTGAAGCCAACCGGGCTGCCGATCAAGCCCACGGCCGTAGCCGTCATGCCGTAACCCTGCGCAACGGTGCCCAGTGTCCACGCCGACAGCGTGGCGACACCCAATGCGTTGGTCGCGACAGTCACCGTCGGTCCCGTGGTTACGCCATTCGAGACCGACGACCCAGCGGTGACAGCATTGAAGGTCACGGTCACCCCGGAAACCGGGTTGCCCGACGCATCGACCACCTTCACCGCCGGCGCGACCGGGACGGCGGTTCCTACCTGTGCGAGTTGGTTGTTCCCAGCGGCCAGCGAGATCGATGTCGCGGCGCCCGCGCTCACAGCAATCGGGCTGAAGGAGACGCCGCTGTATCCGACGGCGGAGAACTGGAGGGCAAAGTTGCCCTGCGCACCGGTGATGGTGAGGCCCGTGAATGTCGCGGTGCCGCTCCCGTTCGTGACGGCAGAAGCGTTCGTCAGCGATCCGGTGCCACTCGTGATCTGTGCCTGGACGGTGACCCCGGACGTCGTCACGTTGTTGCCGAGTGCGTCCCTGAGCTGCACGACTGGCTGGACGGCCAGTGCTGCGCCACTGATTGCCGAGGATGACGGCGCCTGCGTGAGTGCGAGCGCGCTCCCTCCACCGGGAGTCGCCGTAGCGGTAAAGGCGACCGGACTGCCGGACAACCCGGCCACGGCGGCGTTCATGGCGTATGGGCCGGACTGCGTTCCCAACGTCCATGCGTTCAATGCCGCGATGCCGGCTGCGTTCGTGATCACCGTGACCGACGAGCCGGTCGTCGTTCCATTCGAGACCGACGAACCGGCGGTGACCGCCGAGAAGGTCACGACAGTGCCGGGCACCGGGTTGCCGAAGGCGTCATTCACCACGACTGCCGGCGCGACCGGCACAGCCGTCCCCACCGTGGTCGTTTGGTTGTTGCCGGCGCTCAGCGCAATCGTGCTGGCCGCGCCTGGTCCCACCGCGATCGTGCCGAAGGGCACGTTGGTGAAGCCGGTGGCCGCAAACTGGAGCGTGAAGTTGCCCGCCGCACCGGTGAAGGCGAGACCGCTGAACGTCGCGGCGCCTGACGCGGACGTGGTGGCAGATGCGTTCACCAGCGTGCCGCCCGCGGAGATGACGGCGTTCACGACGACGCCGGCTGTCGGCACGTTGTTCCCGAAACCGTCCTTGAGCTGGATCACCGGCTGCGGCACGAGCGCCACGCCGACGGTCGCGGTGGACGGCGGTTGCACCGTCATGCTGAGTTGCGAGGCCGGCCCCGCCGACGCGGTGGCGACGAACGTCACCGGACTGCCGGTGGGCACCGGCGCGGTGGCGGTGAGGGTGTACTGCTGCGGCACGCCGCCCAACGTCCAGGAATTGAGGGCCGCGATACCGGAGGCGTTGGTGGTGACGGTGAGCGTCGTTCCGGAGGTGGAGGCGTTGGCGATCTGCGAGCCCGGAGTGACGGCGTTGTACGTCACCACCACGCCGGCCACAGGGTTACCGCCGTTGTCGACGACGAGCACCGCCGGCGCCACAGCCACCGCTGCGCCAACGAAGCCGGACTGATTGTTCCCGGCACTCAGCGACAAAGTCTGCGCTGGCCCAGCGGTCAGCGCGACGACTCCGGACGTGACGGTCGTGTATCCCGGCGACGAGAACGACAACGTGTACGAACCCGCGAGTCCCGAGATGGTGAGCCCGCTGAACGTCGCCGAACCGCCTGTAACTGTCGTGGCGGTGACGTTGCTCAAACCACCAGGCCCGCTGGCGATGCCGGCGGTGATCACGACGCCCGCCGTCGCTACATGATTGCCGCTGGCGTCCTTGAGCTGTACGACTGGCTGGACGGTCAGCGCCACACCGCTCGTTGCCGAGGCTGGCGGCGGAGTCACCAGGGCCAACACCGATCCTGTGCCCGCGACAGCCGTTGCCGAGTACACGACCGGACTTCCGGTGAGGCCGGTTGCGGTGGCGTTGAGTACGTACACCTGCGCGGTGCTGCCCAGCGTCCACGACGCCAGCGCCGCGATGCCCGACGCATTCGTCGCCACTGTGAGCGTTGTGCCGTTCGTGACGCCGTCAGAGATCTGCGCGCCCGCCGTCACCGCGCCGAAGGTGACGTTGGCGCCGGCAACCGGATTGCCCGACGCGTCGGTGACCAACGCCGCTGGCGGCACCGGGACCGCGGTGCCCGCTGTTGCCGTCTGGTTGTTGCCCGCGCTCAGCGCGATGACGCTCGCGGAACCCGCACCCAGCGTGATGGGCCCGGCCGAAACCGGGGAGTACGACGCTGCACTGAACGAGAGCGTGAATGTCCCAGCCGTTCCGGAGAGCGTGAGCCCGCTGAACGTCGCCGCGCCAGTCGCCCCCGTCGTCGCTGTGGCATTGGCCAGGGTGCCCGTACCGCTCGTGACAGCGGCGGTGATCACCACGCCGCCCGTCGACACGTTGTTGCCGTTGGCATCGCGCAACTGCACCACGGGCTGCGCCGCGAACGGCACACCGCTCGACGCCGTGGCGCTGGGCGATACCGTGAGCACGAGCACACTGCCGGTTCCCGAGACACCAGTCGCCGAGAAGGTTGCGGACAGCGCGCCCGATGTCGCGGTGAGGGTATTCTGGCCTGCGATCACGCCGAGCGTCCACGAGCCGACCGTAGCCACACCCTGTGCGTTCGTATTGACGGTCAGGCCCGTCGCCGAACCACCGCCGCTCGCGACGGCAAACACCACCGGCGCATTCGGCACCGCATTTCCACCCGCGTCCTTCACCACGACACTCGGCGCCACAGCCACGGCCGTTCCAACCGTGGCCGTCTGGAGATCGCCGGCCATCTTGGTGATGGAAGCCGCGGGGCCAACGGCGATGGTCGCGCCGGTCGTGACCACCAGGCTGCCAGTCGTGGCGGTGAGCGTCACCGGACCAAGCGTCGCACCAAGCGTCACCGCGGTGGTCGCGAGCCCTGCCGCGTCGGTCGCAACGGACGCGGGATTGAACGTCGCGCCGCTGGATGCTGACGTGAACGTCACCAGCTGGCCGGCCAGCGCGTTGCCGCTGGCATCATCCACACGCACGACGAGCGGCGCGGCCAGGAGCGAGCCGGGTGCGCCAGTCTGCCCGGCGCCGGAGACGACTGTGATCGACGCGGGGCCTGCCACGATAGCCGTGGCGGCGAAGCTCACGCTTCCGCCGCCCTGAAGCGTCGCGGTCACGACCTCTGGTCCGGCAACAGCGCCAAGTGAGTACGTGATGCTCGCCGTACCATCGGCGACCGTCGTGGTGCTTGCCGAGCTGACCGTTCCGGCGCCGCTGGTGCGCGCCCACATGACGGTGGCGCCGCTCACGCCGCCGCCAAACTGGTCGGTCACCTTCACGACGAGGGGCAGCGTCAGCGTGCCGCCCGTGAGCCCGCTCTGAAGATTGCCGGAGAAGATCGCGATACCGGACGGCGCGGCTTGCGTGGCCGTCTGGTTCACCGTCACCGGCGTGAGGAGCGGCGCGGCAGCCTCGAACTGATACGCACCAGCCACCGTCCCCAGCGTCATGATCATGGACGCTCGGCCAGCGGCGTCCGAGATGCGCGGAGTCGCCTGCGCGACGCTTCCTCCGGCGGTCACGGAGCGGAACACGATGCTGATGCCCGGCACCGGCAGGTTGTCCGCTGCCTGCGCTTCAATGACGAACGGCAGCGGAAGCTGGCTGCCCGCGGAAGCGGTTTGACCGCCGCCGCTGATTACCACGAGGCGTGTCGCCGGCGGAACCACGGTGAGCACTGAACTGCCGGTGACGCCGAGTGGAGTACGCGCGCGGATGGTGGTGACGCCGCGCTTGCCGAGGGCGAGCACGCTCGCTGTGGAGTTGCCCGTGGATGTGGCGGTGGCGACGGTCGCGTCGCTCGACGTCCACGCAACCAGCAGGTTCGCCACCGGTGCGCCCGCGGAGTCCACGGCGGTGGCGGTATAGACGAGGGCGGGGGTGCCGGAAACCGTGGTGTCACGCGGCGAGACGGTGACCGTCCTGACGGTGCGGCCCGGCCCCGAGTAGTTGATGACGACGGTGGCTGGAGTAGTGGGCGGAAAGCCCGACGACCTCGCGAACACCACCTGCGTGCCGGAGAACAGCACGCTGTGGTCGGATGCGCGGAGCTCGATGAGCGCGGTAAACGGCTGGCCGTCGCTGCCCGGTGGGACGTCGATCTGGATGGTCGCGACGTCAGTGCCAACGGGGAAATTGACGACGGTGTCGCGCGTGCTACCATCTGGCCCCGTCAGGACGATGTGGATCTCCGTGACCTCCGTGCCGGCGGCGGCAAGTGCAGCGTACGCGCGCAACGCTTCGGCGGAGAACTGCGGCACCATGTACACACGCGCCGGTGCCAGCCCAGCGGACGTGGGTCCGGTGGTGGATTCAGCGCAGGTGATCCCCGCGAAGACGAGGGCGAGGAATGCTGCCGCGCGGAGACGAAGTTTCATTTGTCGGAAGACACGGGAGGGGCCAAAGGCGCCGGAAAGGACTCGATTGCGCCCCCTTCATCGGGTGGACGGGCGGGCAGTGCACAGTCAGCGTGCGGTGCGCTGAATCTCCACCAGGCGGGCGAGATACTCCAGTGCCTCGGGCGATTCCGGCTTCAGCGCCAGGGTAAGTCTAAACTGGCCGACGGCTTCCGCCAGCTTGCCTTGTCGCGCCAGCGCGACACCCCAGTTCAGGTGCGCCTCCACATGATCCGGATGGCGGAGCGCCACTTCCTTATAGAGACGGATCGCGCTGTCCACCTGTCCGATCTTTACCAGCGCGTTACCGTAATTGACCTGGGTGTCCGCGTTGCCCTCGAGCGAGAGCGCGATGCGGAAGTGTTCAAGCGACTCGTCGGGCCGCCCGATGGCGTCCAGCGCTGTCCCCCAGTTCGCATGGGCCTCGGCGGACGCTGGGTTTGCCGCCACCGCGCGCTGATACGCGGCGATGGCGCCGGCAAGGTTCCCTTGCTTCGAGAGGGCGACGCCAAGATTGTTGTGCGCTTCCGCGTAGTTGGGCGCGACGGCGAGCGCTCGGCGATAGTGGTCGATGGCGTCGTTGATGCGCCGATCGAGGAACAGCACGTTGCCCATGTTGTTGCGAGCGATGGCGGAGTGCGGCTCGACGCGCAGCACCTGCGTCCACAGCGTGCTGGAGTCGTGCCATACGCCGGCCTGTCGCCAGGTGAGGAACCCGAGCGCCACCAGAACGAACGCGGCGGCCCCCGTGGTGATTTCACCGAGCGGGCCGCGGAGCGACACGATCGCACCCGCGGCGAGCAGCGCGAGCGCCGGCGCGGCGAAGTACGTGTAGCGGTCCGCGGCGATCTGCGGACCATTCTGCACCAGTCCGAGCAGCGGCAGGATGGCGACGAGAAATGCCACCCACGCGGTGGTGACTCCGGGCCAGCGCCGTCGGGCAAGCCATGCGCCAGCGCTGAGCGCGACGACCAGCGCGTAGCTCGCGAGGTAGCGCAACGCGAGCGGATCGATCGCGGCCGGCATGGCGTACAGCGGCGCAAGGTTCTCGGGGACGATCGTCTTCCAGAGGTAGAAGGCAAGGCTGTACGAGGAGACAGCAACCTTCTCGAACGGGCCGAGTTGCGGGAGGCGCTGGAGAGCGACGAGCGTCAGCACGGACGTGGCGACCGAGAGGAGCACGAACGACGCGAGCTCGAGCATCACGGCGCGTCGCTGGCTGGCGGTGCCGAGGCGACGCAGTGGATGCGCGTTGAGTATCAACAGCAGCGCGGGCAGTGTGAGGGACGTCGCCTTGGAGAGCAGCGCGCAGGCAAACAGGCCGAGCGACAGCGCGTACCACGGGGCGGTCGGCGCGTCGTCGTCGGTGCTGCGGAGGTAGCAGAGTGCACTCGACAGCGCGAACAGCATCGAGAGCACGTCGCGCCGCTCGGTGACCCACGCCACCGACTCCACGCGCAGGGGATGGAGCGAGAATAGCAGCGCTGCGAGTGCGCTGGCCAACGCCAGCGCGAGCGGCGCGAGCGAGGGGAGGGTACGCGCGAAGATGCGCCGTGCGAGCGCGTACACGAGCACCGCGTTCGCCGAATGCAGGGCGACGTTGGTGAGGTGGTATCCGCCGGGCTTCATGCCCCACAGCGAGTAGTCCAGGCCGAGCGACATCCACGTCAGCGGGACGTAGTGGCCGAGGTGGAAGGTCGTCCACATCCAGCCGAGTTGTGCGGCGCCCAGTCCGCGGTAGCTGGGGTTGGCGAGGAAATTCTTGTCGTCGTCCCAGGTGACGAACCCCGCCTCGAGGGCGGGCAGGAACGCGACGAACGTGAGCGTGGCAACGAGCAGTGGAACGAGCCACGCGGGAGGCGCCGAGTCTTTCACTTCGTGCCGGGGAATCGTGATGGGCCGGGCGGCGCCCGGCGTTTTACACGGCGGTCTTTCTCTACCTGCCGTGACTGATACTGGGGACTGGCGACTGGCGACTGGTGACTGGTGACTGGTGCTGGCCGTGGACGGCGCACGCGCTCAGTATCCGGTCGCCAGTCTCCAGTCGCCAGTCTCAGTCTCCGCGGCTGCGTGTCACTATCGGCGCGGAACGACGCGCTCGGTGCCGAGCGCCGCGTCGGCGTCGAGGTTGACGAATGCGAGTCCGCCCGCGGAATCCACTTCACAGCGATAGAGCAGTATGCCGGCGTCGGCGGCCCATTCGCGTCGCCGCCCGATCAGCTCTACCGCGTCGCGCTCCTGCTGTGCGCGGAGCTCCGCGAGCGACGCCCACGGCAGCTTGCGACGGTAGTCGGCGCATGCGGCTTCGATGCGGCCCGCGGCTGACGGTCCGTGCACGAGCAGGATGACGCGCTTCACGGCGTGCAGCTCCACGAGGTAGCGGCACTCGCCGCACATCTGTTGTGCGCGCGCGGCGTCCGTGCCGCTCGACGCGAGGGCGCCGCCGCCGCCGGGGACGTAGAAGCGGTCGTAGTGCGTGATCTTGAACTCGCGCGCGAGGAACGCGTCGGTGGCCTCCTGGAGGCGTCCGTCGGAGCACGCGACGACGAGCGTGTTGGGTCGCGCGGGGGTCCACTTGAGGGCGGCTATTGCCATGAATTTTGGGGGGCGAGCGGCGAGCGGCGAACGGCGAACGGCGTAGCGCCGTGACGCCTCGAATGTAGTTCGCCGGTCGCCGATCCCCGCGCGCCGTTCGTGGAGCCGGGGTAAACTTGAGGCATGGCGCTCCCGACAGCGACGGTGACGACACAGGGACAGAGATTGGTTCCGGCGGAAGTGCGGCTGGATGGATCGGGTGGCGAGACTATCGCCCGGCGCGCCGGCACGTTCAACTGGGAGGACATTCATCGCTCGCTGTTCACCCGCGCAGCGCCCGCCCGGAGGAGCGTCGCGGAGTTGAAGGAAGGAATCCGGCGCAACGTCAGGAAGCGGCGTGGGGTCGGCTGACGGGCGCGGCGCTGCTGTGACCGCCACCGCTACCTCGAGCCCGTCCGGCATCGACGAACAGCGCCGCCCGTCGCCCTCGCAGCGGATGGCCATCGAGGCCGGTGTGCGCGCGCTGCTCGTGCTCGCGGGGCCTGGCGCGGGCAAGACGTTCTGCCTCATCGAGCGCGTCCGCCATCTCATCGAGCATCACGGCATCGCACCGGCGCGCATCTGTGCGTTCACCTTCACCAACAAGGCCGCCGGCGAGATCACCAATCGCCTCGAGTCGCGGCTCGGCGGCGCTGCGGAGAAAATCAAGCGCGGCACCATTCACGCGTTCTGCGCTGAGCTGCTGCGCGAACTCGGCACCGAGGTGTTGCTCGAGCCAGGGTTCGGCATCGCGGACGAGGAGTACCAGCTGAGCGTCCTCCGGCGCATCGAAGGTCCGCGCAAATGGCACCGCAGCGTCCTCACGCGCTTCTCGGCGCATCGTTTTCGCGGCGACCCGCTGCTGCACAACGACATCGTGCTGTTCCACCAATACGAGCGCTTCCTCACGGATCGCAAGCTGGTGGACTTCGACACGCTGGTGATCAAGGCGGCGGAGCTGCTCGAGACCGACAGCGCGGCCGCGGAGTCGATTCGGTCGCGGTGGGACGTCGTACTCGTAGACGAGTTCCAGGATCTCAATCCCGTGCAGTATCGCGTGATCGCTGCGTTGGCGAAGAAGCACCGACATGTCTTCGCGGTCGGAGACGATGAGCAGTCGATCTACTCGTGGGCCGGCGCTGATCCGAAGGTGTTCAAGTCCTTCGTGGGCGACTTCGCGATCGCGAAGATCGTCCATCTGGAGGAGAACCGGCGCTGCCCGCGCGACGTCTTCGCACTCGCGCGCAAGCTCATGCTCGCGAACACGCCCATCTTCGCGGACCGCGTGATCCCGCGCGCGGACAATGCGTCCGAGTTTCCCATCCAGACGCTCAACTTCCAGACGGACGCGGAGGAAGAGACGTGGATGGTGGAAGACATCCGCGCAGATCGCGAGGCGCATGGCCACCGCTGGGGCGACGTCGCGCTCCTCTATCGCAAGCACGACATCGGCAACCGGCTGGAGACGGCGTTCCTCAACGCGGGCATTCCCTGTCGTCTCGCGCAGGGTCGCGCGCTTGCGGACGATCCCGTGGTGGCGTACGTGCTCGCGGCGTCACGCGTCATCGCGTTCCCGCACGACCCTGTGTTTCGCGATGCGTTCTTCAAGGTCGTCTTGCCCAAGGCGCTGTTTCTCGAGGCGCAGGCCGAGTCCGAGCGCACGCAGGTGGATCTGCGGTCGTACCTGCGCAAGGACGCGGCGCGTCGTCCGCGCGTGGACGCGACGGCGCGACAGATTCGCCGGGCGCTGGTGGAGTATCGCAATCTCGAGGCGGTTGGGAAGCAGCACACGTCGCTCACCGGACTCGTGACGGAGTTGTTGTCACGGCGCGTCGGCAAATTGCGCTCGGTACTCGATGAGCGGCACGACGAGATTTCCGATCCGGCATCGTTGCCGGATGTCGTACGCGTTGCCGAGCGGCTGCGTGAGGCGCGGAGCGCGAGCGTGGAGGTGTGGATTCCACCGATGCGCGGCATCGACATTCCGCTCAAGGGCATGCTCACGGAGATCGGCATCAAGGCGGTTCGAGGCGTGCCCCCCGCGGGCGCCGTGTCCATCGGCGTCGACGACGTCCCGTCCGTGGGCCTGGCACTCGGCGTCTTCAAGGCCGCGCAGCTCATCGAGATGAGCGACATCTCGTCCACCTTCACGAGCTTCACGGCGTTCGATCTCGAGACCACCGACAAGAACACGACGAAGGCGGAGATCGTGGAGATCGCCGCAGTGCGCGTGCGCGATGGCCACATCGTGGACGAGTTCCACACGCTGGTGAAGCCGCGCGTGGCATTGACTGCTGGTGCGGAGGAGGTGCATGGCATCACCGCCGCGGAGCTGGCCGACAAGCCGCATTTCGAGGAGGTGTGGCCGGCGTTTCGCGCGTTCTGTGGCAACGACGTGATCGTGGCGCACAACGGATACGAGTTCGACTTCCGGATCATGACGCGCATGGCGCGCGAGATCGGCGAGACGTTCGATCTCTGCATGTACGACTCCCTGCCCCTCTCGCGCGAGCTGGTCTCCACCAGCAACAAGCTCTCGAATCTCGCTCGCCAGTTTGGTATCGCTACCGGGCAGTCGCACCGCGCGCTGGACGACACGCGTGCCCTGGCGAAGGTGTTGCTGGCGCTGGGCGAGATGAAGCTCGCACGCGCGCGGAAGACGGCGCTCGTCGACTTGCTTGGCCACCTTGGTGTCGCGCTCGCGCTTGGCGACCGCGAGAAGATGACTGAGGAGGCGATGATCTTTCGCGACCTCACGCGTCCATTCGCGCTGGGCGCGTACAGTGGCGCGCTCGACTGGTACGAGCGCGAGACCGGCGACGACATCACGATCCCTGGCGCCGAGGAGGTCATCGACATGCTCGGCGGCGCGGAGCTGATGGTGAAGATTCGGACGGTGAAGACGGCGGACGAGCGCTATCCCGCGGCGATGATGCGCATGCGGCGGTTGATCGCTGAGATTCCGGGCGGGCCGCTGGAGGCGCAGCTTTCGCTGTTCCTCGAGCGCGCGGTGCTCTCGAAGCTCGATGGACTGGAGCCGGAGCGGATGCGCGTGAACCTGCTGACGCTGCATTCCACGAAGGGACTGGAGTTCTCGCGCGTATACGTGGTGGGCACGGAGGACGACCAGCTTCCCGGTTCATCGGGCAGCAAGGCGCCGAAGCCGGAGGAGATCGATGAAGCGCGTCGGCTGTTGTACGTTGGCATGACGCGCACGGAGCACAGGCTGGTGATGACGCGCGTCGCGGTGCGCGGTGGCAAGCCGACGGGCGGCCATCGCTATCTCGACGAGATGGAACTCGTACCTACGGCACCATGACGGCTCTCGAGTGGAAGGTTTCGGTTGGTTCTGACGCGGTGTCTGCTGTGTATGAGGGGCCAACGGCGGAAGAAAAAGCAGGTCCCTCTCTTCGCTCGGGACGACAAGCTGACTCTGGACGGCAGATCGTGTTCGTGTGCGCGCATGGCGCGGGTGGGAGCATCGCCGATCGCGGAACGCTCGCGAGCGCGAATGCCATGCGCGCGCACGGCATCGGCGTGGTGCGGTTCAACTTCCTCTACAAGGAGAACAAGCGGGGAAGTCCGGACAAGATGCCGAAGCTCATCGACACCTTCTCGGCAGTGGTTGCACGCGCGCGTGAAGAGCTGAAACCGGAGACGTTGATCATCGGCGGCCGGTCCATGGGCGGTCGTGCGGCGTCGATGATGGCCGCCGAGGGCTTCGACGCGGATGGACTGTTGTTGCTTGCCTACCCACTGCATCCGCCCGGTCAGCCGGAGAAGCTGCGCGCCGATCACTTGCCGAACATTCGCATGCCCGTGATTCAGTTCAGCGGCACACGCGATCCGTTCTGCACGCGCGAGCTGATGGAGCGCGCGCTCGCCACGGTGACGACGAAGTGGGACATGCACTGGGTCGAGACGGCCGACCACAGCTTTCACGTCCTCAAGTCGAGCGGGAAAACGGACGCCGCGGTGATGAATGAGATTGGTCGCACAAGCGCGGCGTGGATATAGAGCCGCGAGCGCGTCGTTAGTGCACGTCGTTAGTGCACGTCGTTAGTGCACGTCGTTAGTGCACGTCGCTAGTGCACGCCGTTAGTGCACGCCGTTAGTGCACGCCGTTAGTGCACGTCGTTAGTGCACGCCGTTAGTGCA
>JANOIJ010000158.1:0-18283 GCA_031407575.1 Gemmatimonadaceae bacterium
CATCTCGGCGAGCCTGATCACGAACGCGTCCCGGCCGCTGACCTCCTCGGCAATCGTCGGCCGAGTGGGATCGAGGAACTTCCCGAGATCGACGTACTGGCCGCGCGTCACCGGCGTGCCATTCGCGCGATACACGGCATCCCGATCGTAGATGCGATAGACCTTGCCGGCGCGCGCCGCGGCGGGGACGACGTTCTTGGTGATGAACACCGCCGTGTCGCCGAGTGCCATGCCGGCTGGCCGCGTGGTGCTGTTCGCGCGCCAGACCTGACGGAATGAGGCCGCGTAACGCGCGTCAGAGGTCTCGTCGAAGAGATCGAGCAGGAAGACCGTCGGCATGTAGCGATTGAACGGGCGGCCGTTCGGGATATCGCGCACCATCCCGGGCTCGCGATCGTACAGCTGGCCGAACATGAGGTGCCCGTTGTGGCCGCCGCGCGGATGACCGTTGGGGAAGAGCACCGCATTCGTGCGGTCGTCGAGCGCCGTGTTCACGGAATAGTTGACCGCCCAGACGATCTCGGCGTTCTTGAGGTTGTCCATGCGCCACAGGTCGGCGTAGTTGGGCAGGAGCCGGTACGCTGAATTGGCGATGACGTTCGTGGCGCGCGTCAGCGCTTCCTGATTGTTGCCGCGCGTCAGTGCCATGCGGGCGAGGAAGGCTTCGGCGCCACCCTTGGTGATGCGCCCGTACTGGGCCGTCGTCGTCGGCAGGTTGGCGACGGCGAAATTCAGGTCATCGAAGATCTGCGTGTAGATCTGCGCCGCGGGGGTCCGGTTGGCTTCGGTCTGGATGCCGGCGGTCGGCTCGAGGGTGAAGTGGACGTCGCCCCAGGTCTCGACCAGGTGCCAATAATAGAAGGCGCGGAGGAAGCGCAGCTCGGCGAGACGCGTCGACTTCAGTGTTCCGGTGAGGCCGGAGTCGTCGATCCCCTTCACGCCCGCGTTCACGAGGTTGATCGCCGTGTAGAACTTCTCCCACAGCAGCGCGAGGGCCGTCTGGCTGCCGTTGAGGTTCTGGTACGACGAGAGCGTGGGGTGCACGTCGCCGTTGCCGGACATCCAGATGTCGGTGCCCATCTCGGACATGTTGTATCCGTCTTCCTTGCCGTACCACCAGCGCGTGTACGAGTACGCCGCGTTGACGAGCGTCTCGAATCCGGCGGGCGTGGTGAACACCGTCTCAGCGGTGGTGCCGCTGGGATTGAACTCGGTGGTGTCGAACCTGCAGCTGGCCATCGCCGCCGGCAGGAGCAGCGCGGCGAGGCCGCGTCGTAGAGTCAGTCGCATGTTGGATGCTTGATGGGAGGCGGTCAGAACTTGATGTCGAAGCCGGTCACGAACGCGCGCGTCATCGGGCTGCTGAGAGCGCCGCCGCGCTCGGGGTCGTAGTCCGCCAGCTTGGTCCAGCGTGCGAGGTTTCGCCCACTGACGTACGCGCGCACCTCGCCCGCCGAGACGCGGCTGGTCAGCGAGGGAGGCAACCGGTACCCGATCGTCGCATCGCGGATCTTCGCGTACGATCCGTCCGCGGTGGACAGCGTGCTGTAATAGAGGTAGTTCGTCCGCGGGAATCGGGAGTTTGGACGTGGGAACGCGTTGCTTGGATTCTCCGGCGTCCAGTAGTCCACTGCTGAGCCGTTCTCCACGCCGTCCGGCTTGTAGCTGTCGAAGAACTCGTAGCGGATCATCTGCCCCATGCGCGCAAAGACGGTGGCGCTGAGGTCGATGCCTCTCCATGACACGTTGTTCGTGAGGCCGCCGCTCCATTTCGGGCGTCGTGAGCCGAGCACGATGCGGTCGTCATTCGCCGTGATCTTTCCGTCGGCGTTCTGGTCCTTCACGTGAATATCGCCGGGCACCTGACCAAACTTGGTTGCTTCGGCGGCCTCGCTCGTCTGCCAGATACCAAGCTTTTCGTAGTCGTAGAAGACAGTGGCGGGGTGGCCGATGAACCAACCGTTGCCCACGTCGTTGGCGCCCGAGACCAGCGATACGATCTTCTCCTTGTCGCGTGAGAAGGTGACCGTGGTGCCCCAGGTGGCGGTGCCGCGCCGGAAGTTCTGCGACGTCAACGAGAACTCCATTCCACGTGTCTCGGTGGCGCCGATGTTCTGCACGACGGACGAAACGCCGCTGCTCAGCGGTAGAAAGCGCTGCAACAGCAGGTCGGTGGTGCTCGTGCGATACGCGTCGAACGTCGCGCTCACGCGACTATTCCACAGCACCAGGTCAACGCCGACGTTCGAGGTGCGCGACAATTCCCACTTCAGGTCGGGGTTGCCGATCTGGCTGCTGAACGCGTACCCAGGCGCGAGCGTTTCGTCGAACGAGAAGGGAATGCTCACGAGGCTCGCTTGCGTCGAGTAGGGATCGACGGCGTCGTTCCCGGACACGCCATAGCTGACGCGGAGCTTCAGGTCGTCCAGCCAGGTCTTGTTGCGCAGGAACGATTCGGTGCTGACGCGCCACGCGAGCGCGGCCGCGGGGAAGAAGGCCCACTGGTTGTTCGCGCTCAGGCGGGACGAGCCGTCGAACCGGCCGGTGAGCGAGACGAGGTACCGGTCGCGCCAGTCGTAGTTGATGCGGCCGGCAGAGGAGAGCAGGCTGCTCTCGGTGTAGTTGCTCGAGAGGCCGATTCCCTCTTTTGCGCCGCCGAGGTTGAAGAAGCCCTGCGTGGCCAGCAGCTGATTGCGGCCGACGGCGGACGCCTCATCCCCCTTGAACGAGAGGTAGCTGCCGACACCCGTGACCGTCACCGAGTGATCGCCAAGCTCTCGGCGGTACGTTGCCACGTTCTCCAGGCTGTAGTTGCGCCCGTTGCCAGTCGAGTATGTGGCAGATGACGCAGCGGCAGCCTGCTGGATGGTGTTGGGCGACGCGAATTGGCCTCGGCGACGGCTCGTAATGTCCGCGCCAACTGTGCTGCGGAATGAGAAAGCCCCGAGGGTGAGCTCGCCGAAGAGCGATGGGACGACGCGCGCTTGCAACTCGTTGTCGAGGAAGACGTTTGGCTCCTCGTCCGCGAGCGGACTGATGTCCTTCCCACCGTTCGGGAAGACGATGAGGGCGCCGGTGGAGTCGCGGGCGGGGGTTAAAGGCGTGATCTTGTTGGCGAGATTGAGCGGATCGGCGCGCCGGTCCCGATTGAAGTACGTGAGCTGCGTGCGCGTGCCGAACTTCAGGCGGTCACTCAGTGCGTGATCTACGTTGAGGCGCAGCGAGTAGCGCTTTGCCTGGTCGGAGCGAAGAATCCCCGACTCCTCGTTGTAGCCCAATGAGAGGAACGCCGCCGTTCGGTCGGTGCTCGACGCGACGCTGACTTCCTGGTTCGCGGTCCGTCCGTCCCGAAAAATCAGATTCCGGAAGTCGGTGGCGATGCCCTGGTTGAGGTTGATCAACTCGAGTGGCGCGAAGATCTTCGAATCGTCGGCAGTTGTCGCCCAGATGCCCGACGTGCGATACGCCTCTCGCTTGAGGGCGGCGTACTGCGTGGGAGAGTTGATGAGCGGATAGCTCGTGATTTGCGTCGCGCCGAAGTAGGTGTTGGAGCTCACGATGGTGCCGCTCCGGCCGCCCGACTTGGTGGTCACGAGGATCACGCCATTGGCGCCGCGCGATCCATAGATCGCGGTGGATGCGGCGTCCTTGAGCACCTCGATGGACTCGATGTTACTTGGATTCAGGTCGGCCAGGCTGCCGAACTGTACGCCGTCAATGATGACGAGCGGCGAGTTCGAGGCGGTGAGCGATCGCACACCGCGCACGAGCAGCGTGTTGCCGGAATTCGGACTGCCGCTCGAGCGCGTGATGTCGACGCCCGGCAGCATGCCCTGCATCGACTCGATGACGTTGGCCGAGGGCACCTTGGTGAGCTCTTCGGAGGACATGGACGCGACGGCGCCGGTGACCTCCTTGCGCTGCACGGTGCCGTACCCGATGGCCACCACGGCTTCGAGGGTGACGGCGGCGCGCTGGAGGACGAGTGCAACCGTGGCGGTCGCGCCGTCCGAAACGGTAACTGCCTGCTCGCCCGCGACATACCCCATTGCAAGGGAACGGAGCCTGTAGCTCCCGGTTGCGACGCGGGGAAAGCTGAACTCACCCTTCGGGTTCGTGGTCGCGCGCGCTGTGTCGCGACCGAGAAGGGAGACGGTGACGCCCTGGAGCGGTCGTCGCGAGAGCGCTTCGACAACCGTGCCGGTGATGGTGCCGGCCTGCGACCGAGCGTCGGACGGGAGCAGGGCGAGTGCAGCGACGGGCAGCGCGAGCAGTGTGGAGAGTCTCATACTCATGGGGGCGGGAACCTGCGTGGATCGACTTAGTTCTGGCGTCGAACTAATGAGGGATAGCGACCATTCGACCGCAAGGCCCTTTTGATCGTTCGTCGAACAAATGCAACGTTTAAGTGAAGATTTCTCTGCACTTTTACTGAGTATCGGCAGATTGTGTCGTCGCCAACAGCGGAAACGACGCGGATGGCGGACCGCCGCCGAACCGGCGCGAACTCCGAGCGGTGAGGAGCCTACCCCTACATATATGAGGCCACGCACAGCCCGTGATCGCGGAGCCCCGGGGTCAGAGTCCGGGGTCAGAGTCCGGGGTCAGAGTCCGGGGTCAGAGTCCGCAACAGAAGGTGCAGATCCTTGGCTCCGCTCAGGATGACACAACTCGACTCCGCGAGCGCCACTGGGTGCCCAACGAAACGTCGCCTAGAAGCGGCGCGTCTCCCCCACGTCGCACCATTGCGGCGACGCTGATCGGGCTACTCGTTGTTGCGACCAACGTGTCGGCCGCGACGGTCGCACCGCTCGCGAGAGACAGCAGGCGCCGCCCTCGTACAGCACAACGCCGCCACTCGGGGAGTGGCGGCGTCTCGACTGTTACCGGAGCGTCAGGCTCAGGTCGCGTTGCGTCGGCGCCTTATGAAAGCCACGAGAGGAAGCAGTCCCGTAACGGCCAGCAGCATCGTGCCCGGTTCTGGGGTGGGGACCACGCTGACGTTCACGTTGTCGATGACGCCGATGTTACCGACCCTGTCGTTCGGCGAGAGATCGCCGCCGAAGAAGGCAAACGCGTCGAACTGCGCGTCGGCCGGGTTCCAGCCCGCGATGCTGTTGAACTGGTCGACGAGCGGCGCACCAGTGGCGCCGTCCCAGATCTGGCTGTGAAACAGCCCGGTGTTCACGTCGAGCGACTGCGCGACGGTGTACCAGACGCCAACGAGCGCGGGGACGCCAAGGTCGATGTCCGCGGCCGCTGAGTTGGTCGCCGCATAGAGTCGCCAGCCGCCCGTCAGCGAGGACGCGTAGATGCCGGCCTGCGGCGTCGACGCCCAGTTGTACACGCCGTTTTGCCCGAACGTGAGCTGTATGGCCCAGTCGGCAACCGTGGACGCGGGGGCATCGCTGTAGCGGTCCACGCGCACATCCGCGAACAGCGCGTAGGAGGTGGAGACTGGCACATATGCGAAGATGCCCTTGCTGTCCGCGAGGTCACCGACCGTGGTGACGGCCTTCGTGTGGTTGCCGTGCTTGTCGAGCGTATTGAAGACGTAGCCGGACGGGAAGGACGGCACCCGCGTGCCGGGAAGCACCGCTCCGGCGTCGTACCAGGTGGGAGACGGAAGGGCGCCGAGCGCGTAGGATTGGAAGTCGTCGGAGACCTGCGCGTGGGCTGGTGCGCCGATCGCCGTCGCGACGATCGCGACGAGGCCGGACAACACACAACGGGACAGCAGTCGAATCATCGGCGTACCTCTCCATGGAAGTGGGACCGGTGAGACAACGCGGAAGGTGCAGACCTTTCGACGTCGCTCAGGATGACAGACGCGAAGGTGCAGATCCTTCGACTTCGCTCAGGATGACAGCGGGTAGGGTGCTGCGTCGCGGCCTGGCCGTGCGCGAAGCATCATCCGTTCCCTGACGCATCTCGCTGCGCTCCGCCGTCAACGGCATATGGCCGAACGAGTTACGGAGCAGCGAGCTCGGCGATTCGGCCCCCGTGGCGCCGGAAACACGTCGCGCATGTGTCGAGCGTGGACGACAGGGGCGCCCCGCAGGGGATTTCTTGCGTCACGCCCGTGGGAACCCTACTCTCCCGGGATGTCCGGCCGGCACTCCACTCCATCGACGTTCCGGGATCGCGGTGTCATCTGCCCCGTCCTGGTGGGACGCGACGGGCCGCTGCACATGGTACGTGCGCTGCTCGAGCGGGCGACGGGCGGGCGCGGTGGCATCCTGCTCGTTGGCGGCGAGGCAGGCATCGGAAAGTCGCGAATGCTTCGCGAGGCAGCGGCTGAAGCGCGACGCCGTGGGTGCATCGTCTTTCATGGCGCCTGCTTCGAGGCGGATCGCGCCGACCCCTATGCGCCGCTGCTCGACCTCGTCCGCGGATTCGCGGCCGACACGTCGAACGCGCTCGCCGCGCACGCACTCGCGCCAGCTGCCGCCGAGCTGGTGCGTGTGTTCCCGGAGCTCGCGACGCTCTTCGTCGAGCTCCCGCCGTTCCAGACCATCGAACCGGAGCACGAGCGCCGGCGCCTCTTTCACGCCGTGGGCGACGCGCTCACGCAACTGGCACGCACGCAGCCGGTGTACCTCGCGTTCGAGGACGTGCACTGGGGCGATGAGGCCACGCTCGAGCTGATCCTGCATCTCGCGCGTTGCATCGAGACGCATCCGATCGTACGCATTGAGCTATCGCAGCGACGAGATCGGCGCGCCCGCGGCGAGGTTGCTGGCGGACCTCGACCGCACGCGCGTGGTGTCGGACCTCTCGCTGGCGCGCCTTTCCGTCGACGACCTCGCCACAATGGTCGACGCGATCTTCGACGGCGCCGCGCCGGGTGGGGGATTCGTCGAGGCACTGCACGAGCTGACCGAGGGCAATCCCTTCTTCGCAGAGGAAGTGCTCAAGGGGCTCGTGGCGACGGGCGACCTTGCACGCCGCGCCGATGGTCACTGGCATGCGCGCCCACTGGAGCGCGTACAGGTGCCGCGTACAGCCATCGAGGCCGTGCGACGGCGCCTGTCCGCCCTCACGGTCGCGGCGCGCGAGGTGGCATCGGTTGCAGCGGTGGCGGGACGCCGCTTCGACTTCGCGCTGCTCGACGCGCTCACGGGCCACGATGAGAAGACGCTTCTCGCCCTCATCAAGGAGCTCGTCGCCGCGCAGCTGGTCACGGAGGAGACAACGGACCGGTTCGCGTTCCGCCACGCGTTGACGCGCGCCGCCATCGTCCATGAGCTGCTCGCGCGCGAGCGCATCGCGCTGCACCGCGCGATTGCGGACGCCCTCGACTCGCACGGCGCGCTGCCCGACGCGCGCGTCGAGTCGCTCGCCTATCACGCGTACGAGGCGCAGGACTGGCCGCGCGCGCTCGTCGCGCTCGCACGCGCAGCAGAGCATGCGCTCAGCCTCCAGGCGCCGCGCGAAGCCCTGAGCCACGTCGAGCGCGCGTTCGCTGCCGCGACCAATTCGGGTGTGTCGCCGGACGCAACCCTTCGGCTCGTTCGCGCTCGCGCACTCGAGACCCTTGGCGATTTCGAGGGAGCCGATGCGGACTTTCGTGTGGCGCTCGAGCAGGCGCAGCGCGATGGAGGCGAGTCGGACGCATGGAACGCGCTGCATGCGCTGGGCATGCTGTGGGCCGCACGCGACTTATGCGCGCGCGGGCGAGTACCGGCGCGACGCGCTCACGCTGGCTCGCGGCATCGGCGACGCGTCGCTCATCGCGCGGAGCCTCTACCGCGTGGCCAACTGGCATCTCAACCTCGATCAGCCACCGCCCGCACTACGCTATCATGCCGAGGCCCTCGCGCTGTTCGAGCGCATCGGTGATCGGCATGGGGTCGCGGAGACGGTCGACCTGCTCGCGATGGCGCACTTGATCGCGGGAGACATGCCGACGTCCGCCGCGCACTACGAGCGCGCCATCGCGCTGCATGAGGCGATCGGGGAGCGGCGGCGGCTCGCCAGCGCGCTGGCCATGGCGTGCATGTGCCACGGCTCCCTGCATTGCGCGGCCACCACCTTCGGCCGCACCGAGGCGGCGGCGCTGATCCTCGAGGGCGATCGTCCTGTGCGGCTCGCCCGCGCGATTGGCTGGCGGCCCGGTGAGTCGTTCACACTCTATGTGCTCGCGGACGTGCTCGCTTGGCGCGGCGCGTATGATCGCGCGCTGCCACTCGTGCGTGAGGCGCTCGTCATCGCCGAGGAGATCGGGCACCTGCAGTGGCAGTGCGCTGCCCTTGGCGTGCTGGGTATGATCGCGCTGGACCTTGGCGACGGGGATGCCGCACGGGCGCCGCTCGCGCGCGCGCACGGGATCGCGCTCAGGCTCGGCTCGCATGCGTGGCTCAGGTGGACGGCCGCGAACTTTGCCTGCGCGCTCGCACAGCTGGACGAGTACGCGGAGGCCCGTGCAATCCTGGACGACGCAGCAGTACCGGCACAGCTCGGGCGCGATGCGCTCGAATCAGGCGACGAGCAGGTGCTGACACTTGGTGAGCGGTATCTCCAGCTCGCGCGGGCAGAGGTGGCGCTTGCGGCGGGCGATCCGGCGCAGGCACTGGCGATCGCGGATGCGCGACTCGACGACGAGCGGCGCGAGGTAATCGTGCGACAGCTGGTGGGAATTGCGAGTGTCCCGCGGCTGACGCTCGTGCGCGCGATGGCGCTCCTCGCGCTCGGCGACCTTCCGGCGGCCGAGCGCGCGTTGGCGCAGGCTCGCGATGAAGCGCTGTCGAACGACGCGTTGCCATTGATGTGGCGCGTGCACGCGGCGATGGGAGGACTGCATCGCCGCCAGCGCAACCGCACCGCGGCGCGTGCCGCGTTCGCCGCCGCGCGTGTTTGCGCGGGCGAGCTCGCGGCGCGGGTCCCCGACGACGCGCTGCGCGCGAGCCTGCTCCGCGCGGTGGATGCGGCGGTTCCCGCGTCGCGCGCATCGACTGCGCGCCAGGCCGCGATGGCGGCGCGCGGCGGCCTCACACGTCGCGAACGCGAGGTCGCGCGGCTCGTTGCCGAAGGGAAGAGCAACCGCGTCGTCGCGCGGGTGCTCGGCATCGGGGAGCGCACGGTGGAGGGTTATGTCGCCGCGGCGCTTGGCAAGCTGGGCTTCACGTCGCGCGTGCAGCTCGCCGCGTGGGCTGTGAAGCGCGAGGAGCGAGCGGGAATTCCCCGTACTGAATCTTGATTTCCCCGTAGTTCCCCCGCGTTCGCGGGGCAGGGGCGTTGGTATTCTGGTCGGCAGTTCACGCCGAATCTCTCCAGGAGAATACCATGAGCCCCACGATCTTCGAGCCCTCGCTCCACACCGGAGTGGCGACCGACGCTGACCCCGCCGCGGAACGGACGCGCGCGACGTGGACGTCTGGCGACTTCGGTCGCATCGCCGGCGGGCTTGCACGCGGTGCCGCGGAGTTCGTGAAGCGGCTGCAGCTCGAGCAAGGCGAGCGCGTGCTGGATGTCGCCTGCGGCAGCGGAAACCTCACGCTTCCTGCGGCGCGGTCGGGCGCGCTCGCGACCGGCGTCGACATCGCGCCGAACCTGGTTGCGCAAGCGATTGCGAGCGCCGCGGAGGAGGGACTCGCTGTGCGCTTCGAGGTTGGCGATGCCGAGGACTTGCGGTGCGCGTCCGCTGGCTTCGACACGGTGATGTCGATGTTCGGCGTGATGTTCGCGGCGCATCCGGAACGCGCCGCGGCGGAGCTCCTGCGCGTCGCGCGACCCGGCGGCCGCATTGCGCTGGCGAACTGGACTCCCGCTGGATTCATCGGCCAGATGCTGCGCATCGTTACCGCGTACGCACCGCCGCCGACGGGGTCGTCGCCCGTGCTGCAATGGGGCGTGCCGGACGTGGTGAGAGAGCGCCTGGCGGGTGTCACGCGCATCGACTGCGTGCGACGCAGGATCGCGTTCACCTATCCGTGCACGCCGGCGCAGACCGTCCTTCTGTATCGCGAGTGGTATGGGCCCGCGGTGCGTGCGTTCGGCGCCGTTCATGCCGACGCGCGCGCGTCGCTCGAGCGGGATCTCGTCTCGCTGTGGGAGAGCAACAATCTCGCGACGGACGGCACGACCCGCGTCGAGTCGGAGTACCTCGACGTCATTGCGGTTCGCTGAGCCAGCTGTCGCTCCAGCCGGCCCACTCGAACGCGCGCGAGTCGGGGTTTTCCGGTCATTGTCGCGCATCCACTTCGGGGAAGCCATGACACACTCGAACACCCGCCGCCGTTCAGGCGGCCGCCTGCTCGGCGCACTTGCCGTCGCTGGCGTCGTTACCGCATCAGGTGCCGCACTCGTGCACACCGTCAATGCCGCGGAGTCGCGCGGTCCGGCGTCCGTCGCCGTGGCGGACGACTCCTGGCTGAAGTCCGTCAAGGGAACGCATCGGCAGCTCTTCGATGCGCCGGAGCCGGCGGGCGGCATTCCGCTCGTGCATGTGATGAACTACTACGATACGTACAACAAGGCCTTCGGCGTGACCGATTCAGACATCGGCGGCGTGCTGACGTTTTACGGCTCCACGACGCTGTACGCGTTGAACGATGCGATGTGGAGCAAGTATCGCCTTGGCGAGTTCCTGAAGACGAACGATGCGACGACGGGAACGCCCGCGCTCTCGAATCCGTGGCGCACCGCGCCGTTCGCACTGGGGATGACCATCCCGCGAGCGAGCGTGGAGTCGCTCCAGAAGCGCGGGGCCACGTTCATCGCGTGCAACAATGCGCTGACGCTCTTTGCGGGATTCGTCGCCAAGGCGCGGGGCGCAACGCCGGAGGCGGTCATCGCTGACTTCAAGGCCAACATCCTGCCGGGCGTGACGGTGGTGCCGGGGATGGTGGTGGCGATCGAACAGGCGCAGAAGCGCGGGGTCACGTACCACCGCCAGTAGGCCCGCGGCCGCACGCCTGTCATCCTGAGGGCAGCGAGTGATCTGCACCTGCCGTTGTGGTCACGGCACGTGCAGATCCTTCGTTTCGCTCAGGATGACAATGCGCCCGTCACCCGGGTACGAGTCCAGCGACGTCTGCATCATGTCGTACGTGAGAATGTGCAGCGTCGCGCCGCGCGGTAGCGCGCCAATCGCACTGGCGGCTTCGCGCGAACAAAGAACACGAGGAACAGCCGCGACGGTGCAATCCAGGCGCGATATGACCGATTCGCAGCGAATGTACGCCTTTCTTTCTAAGATTGGCATGCGTGGACACCGTCTTGCCAAGCGCCTCCGTGCGTCCACTGTCGTGAAGCGGACGATTCCCCTTCGGGGAACGATCAACACTGGTTTTACACCAGGAGTTCAGATGTACGTGACACAGATCACCAAAGTCCCGTTCCACACGCGCCACCACATTCGAATCACGTCCGCACTCAGTGTCTGTTCAGCGCTGATCCTTGCGGCGTGCGCAGCGGATGCGCCATCCGGTCTCCAGTCACCTGCGCTCGGAAGTGCACGCCTGACTTCAGCGCAACTCGGCATCGGCCCGGCGCCGGTCCGTCTGGCCACCGCTGGGAACTTCGCGATCCTGAGCAAGACCGGGATCACCAACGTCTATGCGTCCGCGGTGAAAGGTGATGTCGGAACCAGCCCCATTACCGGTGCTGCGCTTTTGCTGTCGTGCGGCGAAGTGACGGGCAGGATTTTCGTGGTCGATGCGGCGGGTCCTCCGTGCGCGATCAATGACGCCACCTCCCTGACCGCGGCGGTGGGGGACATGCAGACCGCGTATCTCGACGCGCAAGGGCGGGTGTCGCCCGACTTCACCGAGCTGGGAGCCGGCGAAATTGGCGGGCTGACTCTGAGGCCCGGTCTCTACAAGTGGGGCACCGGTCTCCTGATCACGAACGACGTCACGCTCTCCGGTGGTCCGAATGACGTCTGGATCTTCCAGGTGGCAGGCACGTTGAACCAGGCCAACGCCGCGAGGATCACCCTGGCTGGCGGCGCGCGTGCCAAGAATATCTTCTGGCAGGTCGCCGGCTCCGTAACCATCGGGACGACGGCTCACTTCGAGGGCGTCGTGCTGGGGAAGACGCTGGTCGCCGTCAATACGGGGGCGTCGGTGAACGGGAGGCTTCTCGCGCAGACAGCGGTCACACTCCAGATGAACGTGATCACGCAGCCGGCCCCGTAGGGCCTGTCGCGGTGGAGAGTGTGAACGAGAAGGTGCTTCCCGCGCCAACCACACTCTCCACCGCCAGCGTCCCGCCGTGCGCCTCGATGAGGCCCTTCGCGATGGCGAGTCCGAGTCCAACCCCGCGGTGGTCACTCTGCCGCGCCTGCCAGAACTTGTCGAACAGGTGTTCGATCTGTGTCGGCGGAATGCCCGGCCCGGTGTCCACCACCTGGAAGACAACCACCGGTCCCTGTGGCACGACACGGAGCACCACGCGACCATGCTCCGGCGTGAACTTGATTGCATTCCCCACCAGGTTGCCGATTATCTGAGACATCCGCAGTGGATCGGCGCGTACGATGGTATTCGCGTCCGGCGACGCGAGCTCGAGCTGAATGCTGCGCTTCTCTGCCATGGGGCGAAACGTCTCGTCGGTCTGGCGCACGATCTCGTCGACGCGGACGTCCTGGGCGTCGAGCGAGAGACGCCCAGCCTGCAGACGCAGGGTGTCCAGTAGATCGCTGATGAGGCGATTCATCTGCCTGGCCGCCCGCATCGTGATGCGGAGCATTTCCTTGGCCTTCTGCGCGGGCACGTCGTCGTCGAGCAGCATCTCCGTCGTCGCGGTGATGAGGCCGAGCGGATTGCGCAGGTCGTGTGCGACGACGCCGAGGACGTCCTCGCGCGCCCGGGCGAGGAGCTCCGCGTCGCGTCGCTTCGCTCGCTCCATGTCGTAGCTCCACGCCCGGTGCAGCGCCGCCGCCGTCGCTTGCGCGAGGAGCTGGGTGAACGCCCGATCGCTCGCGCCGAACGCCCTGGCCTGCGCGAAGGTGAGCGATAGTCCGCCGATCATCTCTCCCCCATGGACCAGCGGCATCGCGCACAGCGCCTCGTCGTGCGCCTCGGGCACGACTTGCGAGTAGGCCCATGGGAACCGCGTCCGATACTCGTCGAGGGACTCGACCCAGACCGGTGTGCCGGTACGAACGGCCTCCATGATAGCGACCTCGGTGTCGCGACCCAACGTCTGGATCCACACCTCGACCTGCGGGTTGAAACCGCGCGAGCCGAGCACCTCGACGCGATCGCCTTCCAGGCAGAGGAGCAGTCCACGTGACGCCTCGACGACCGCGACTCCCTTGTCGAGCACCACCTCCGCCACCTCCGCCACGGACATCGCTTGCGACAACGCCGTCGTCACTTCGAGGAGCCTCGTCGCGCGCGCGGCCACCTGCCGCAGCTCCTCGTTCAGCCGCTCCAGTTCTTCCGCGTGAAATGCTGGGTCGTTCGTCGGCATTGCCATCCTCACTCCTCTCGGTGCTGCGTGGAACCTGCAATCTCGCGGCCTGCCGCGCTTGCCACCTGAGGCTCGCGTCGACACGTTCCGATTCGCTCACCATCGGAATCCAGCGGCTGACGACACGGAGCTTACATCGTGACGCAATACACTCGACGCGAATTCACCCGGCTTGCGCTGTTGGCGCTTCCTGCGGGCACACTGATGCACCGCGCCCGCCCGCGCGCCGGCGTGCAGATTGGGCTCAACGTTCCCTACAGCTTCGGCAACGCCGCAATGAGTGGCGACGACGTGCTCAAGAGCTGCCTGCTGCTCGGCGTCGGTGCGTTGGAGTTGCGGTCACAGCCGGTGGAAGCGTTCCTTGGCGCACCAGCACTCACGCCATCGGTCGCTCGCACGGCCGATTCCGCGTCCAGGGCCGCCGCCGCGACGTTGGCTCGCGCGCGCGCCGAGCAGCTGCGGAATTGGCGGCTTTCCGCTGCGCCTGACGGAGCCGCAGCGTTCCGCCGCAAGTACGAAGATGCCGGCGTCCTGATCCAGATCGTAAAGTTCGACAACATCTACGCGATGGTGGACGGTGAGCTCGATTTCGCGTTCGCTCTCGCGAAGTCACTCGGCGCGCGGGCCATTTCGTGTGAGATCTCAGCGAAGGATGATGATCTCAGCCGCGTGGGACGCTTTGCGGAGAAACACGCGTTGATGGTGGGCTACCACGGCCACGCCAGTACGACGCCGGCGATCTGGGAGCACGCCTTTACGCTCGGGAAGTATAACGGCGCCAATGTGGACCTCGGCCATTTCATCGCTGGCAACAACTACTCGCCGGTTGAGTTCATCCGGAAGCACCACGCGCGCATCACGCACGTGCACGTCAAGGACCGGAAGCTGAACGAGGGACCCAACGTTCCGTTTGGGAGCGGCGACACGCCGATCGTCGACGTCCTTCGACTGATTCGCGACAATCAGTGGCCCATGCAGGCGACGATCGAATTCGAATACCCGATTCCAGCAGGGTCCGATCGCATGACGGAGATCGCGCGGGCGTTGAAGTATTGTCGCGATGCGCTCGCGTAGCGCGGAGCGTCGACGCCAGAGGTCGTCTCAGTGTGTGACGTAGATCACAGGACTTGTGACTGTGGGTGTTGACCAATCGATCTCGACGCGACCCGCGAAATACCGGGCCGTCGGGCCGGCGCTGTCGCGAGGGAAGGTGGGGCGAGTCTCTGGGAACGACGACAACAGGCCGATCTGAGCCGACTGAACGCCGAACCGACGAACGGCGCCTCTCGATCAGACCGGCAGCGTCAACGAGAGGTCGTTGGTGATGCGCATGGGACGGACGAAGGCGCACGGAGTGAATCGGCTATTGTCCGCCAACACGTCCGCGCCCTTGGTCGTTTCCGAAGAGCCAGGATTCTTTGCGCCGTTCTCCGTTACAGGATTCCAGCGCTTCCCGCCCATCGGGCGATGTAGCCCTGCAAAAACGTCGTAAACTCTCCAGCGCCAGGTGGCAGCGTACGCGCACGGCTGCTGATCTGATGGAAGTCGAGCGTCACTACGGGATTGATCAGCCGGCTCATCACCACTCGCCGGTTCCGGCATGCTGGCACGCCGAACGACGGAATGACCGCGATGCCATGGCCCGCTTCGACCATCGCGATCTGCGTGTCGAGTGAATTGACGACCACCGCCGACTCCTTGGTGACGCCGGCCTTCGCGAGCTGCTGGTCGACGCGCTGTTGCACGACGCTTGTCGCCGGTAGTGACACCAGCGTCTCGCCACGGAGCGCGGACCAGGACGTCGACGCGCGATGGACGACGGATGCGCTGTTGGGACGAATGACGACGAAGGAGAAGCGAAAGAACGGCGTGCGCCGAATGCCGGCTGCCGTGCCGAAGACGCCGAGTGCGATGTCCAGCTGGCCATCCTCGACGCGCTGCCGGATGGTCGCGAGGTCGCCATCGAACAGACTGATGCGCAGGTCCGGATGGTGTGCGTGAAACTCCCTGATGGCGTCGGGAAGGATGTTGCCGGCCACCAGCGGCGGAGCGCCAAGCGAGATGGTCTGCGCGGCGACCTTGGCGCTGTGACCGAGCTGCGACGCGGCTGCATCGAGAGCGTGCAGAGTGCGTTGCGCGATCGGGAGAAGCTCGCCTCCGCGCGCCGTGAGCGCGACGTGGCGCGTGGTGCGATCGAACAAGCGAAAGCCAAGCTGCGTCTCGAGCTCGCGCACGAGCAGACTCAGCCCCGATGGCGTGATGAAGAGCGCCTCGGCGGCGCGCGCGAAGCTGCGGTGCTGCGCCACGAGCAGGAACGCCCGAAGCTGTCGCGAGGTGAAGTCGATCATTGAGTTGTCCTCAACAGTCGTTGAGTTTTCTGAACTTGTGCAACGGGAGGCCGCGTGGCTAGCGTGGGCTCGTCATGGAGACCCGCGCACGCACCGCCGCACACGCCGTTCCCGCGCTCACACGCACGCAGTGGCTCATCTGCGCCGTGGCAGGCCTCGGCTTCGCGTTCGACTTGTACGAGTCGCTCATGGGCGCGCTGATTGTCGGGCCGGTGCTCTCGACGCTCGGCGGCATGCAGCCAGGCAGCGCCGAGTTCAATGATTGGGTCGGCGTGTTCTTCTTCCTTCCGGCGGTGACCGGGGGTGCCTTCGCGCTGTTCGGCGGCTATCTCACCGACGTGTTCGGACGCCGCCGAGTGCTGGTGTGGAGCATTCTGCTGTACGCGTGTTCGGCGGGCGCGGCGGGCTTCGCGACGTCGCTGCCACTCCTCCTCGTGCTCCGGTGCACGACGATGATCGGCGTGTGCGTGGAAGCGGTGGCCGCCGTGGCGTGGCTCGCGGAGCTCTTTCCCGTTCCGCGCCAACGTGAGCAGGTGCTGGGATACACGCAGGGCTGCTATGCGTTGGGCGGGTTGATGGTCGCCGGCGCATACTACCTCGCGGTCACCTACGCCGACGCACTGCCTGCGATCCTTGGGCATCACGATGCGTGGCGCTATACGCTGCTCTCCGGGCTGATCCCGGCGCTTCCGCTGATGATCGTGCGTCCCTTCCTGCCCGAATCACCCGTGTGGCGCGAGCGGCGGGAGACGGGAAGGTTTGAGCGTCCGAGTATTGGCGCCCTCTTTGCTCCGAGCATGCGCCGCACGACGCTATTGACGACGTTGATGATGGCGTGCGCACTGGCCATCCCGTACGGCGCCTTGCAGCAGACGCCGCGAGTCGTGCCAGGCCTCGCATGGATCCAGGGACTTGGGCCGCGGGAGATCGAGCAAGCGGTGAGCCGAGTCTATCTCGTGCAGGAACTGGGTTCAGTGACGGGACGCGTTCTGTTTGCGCTGCTTGTCGTCCGGATCGTGCGACGGCAGACGCTGCTGCGACTGTTTCTCGTGCCTTCCGTGATCCTGCTTCCCGCGTTGTTCCTGACCGCGACCACGGGTGGAATGGCTTCCTTCATCGTTGGTCTGTTCTGCGCCCAGGCGTTGTTCAACGGCATTCACAGCTTCTGGGGCAACTACCTGCCACGCGTCTTCCCGACGTACCTGCGCGGCACCGGCGAGAGCTTCGCGATGAACGTGGGCGGCCGCATGATCGGCGTCTGGGCTGCTCTCGCAACGACACAGTTCGCGAGCGCAATGCCGGGCGCAATCCCGGCGACGCGACTCGCTAACGCGGCGGGAATGACGATGGGAATCGTGCTCACCGTGTTCCTCATCGCCAGCTTCTGGCTTCCGGAGCCACGGAGCGCCGTGCTCCCGGCGTAGTGCGACGACGTCGGCCAACTCTCCCACGAGACATCATGAATCACAGTGAACACGCACCACACGAGCAGCCAACGCCGGCTCGCACGCCGTACCTTCTCGACAATGCAGGGAGCGAGGCATCGGCGCGCTTTCCGGCGTTGTCGACGAGCTTCGACGCGGGCACCATCCGGCACCTGGAAGCATTCGGCATTGGCGAAGGGTCGGGTTGCCTCGAAGTGGGTGGCGGTGGGGGCTCCATTGCAGCGTGGCTTGCGGTGCAGGTCGGCGCGACGGGACGTGTGACCGTCACCGATCTCGACACACGATTTCTCGACGCGTTGAGCCTTCAAAACACCGACGTGTGGCGCCACGACATCGCCGCCGATGCGCTGCCGGCTGCCTCGTTCGACGTGGTGCACGCGCGTCTCGTCCTGTCCCACGTGCCCGAGCGAGATCAGGCGCTGGCACGCATGGTTGCCGCCGTCCGACCAGGAGGTTGGATCCTGGTCGAGGATTTCGACCGCACCCTGGTGCCCGATCCAAGTTTACAGGAGGGCGAGGTGCTCTCGAGGACGTACGTCGCCATGGCGCGGATGATGGAGGACCGTGGCGTGGACCGCACCTTTGGTCGCCGACTGTTTGGGCGCCTGCGCGCGTTGGGGCTCGATCAGGTCGGTGCAGAGGGACGCACGTTCATGTGGCCGGCCGGCTCAGCGGGCCCATCGCTCATGCGGGCGAACTTCGAGCAACTCCGCGCGGACATGGTTGGCGGTGGCTATGTCACGGAGACCGACTTCGAGCACGACCTTGCAGCGCTCGATGATGCGGAGTTCCTGATGCCGTCGCCAATCCTCTGGGCGGTGTGGGGGCGCGCCGTGTGAGTACGTGACTCCCGATGGAACCGAACTGCAAGGAACGCAGAGGGCGCAGAGGAATCAGTCCTACCGGTTTGCCCGCTGCCGCGCCGCTTTACGCTTGGAGTCGAATTCGACTATTGACGCGGCGGCTTTCCCTTCGCGATGAACTGATACTTGATGTCCGCGCACCCAATGGCCAGCAACCAACGGACCAGCACGGGCGGCCCCTGAAACGCATTCTGGTAACGCACTACGG
>JANOIJ010000191.1:0-14440 GCA_031407575.1 Gemmatimonadaceae bacterium
GTCCTCCTCGTGCGCGGCGCGTCGCTGTCGGCATTGCGCGTGGACGGCCAGACGCTCGACATCAAGCTCCGCTCCGAGAGCTTCGAGTATCCGTCCACCAACGTGATCGGCGTCGTGCGCGGCACCGACCCCGCACTCCGCTACGAGTACGTGATCTTCAGCTCACATCAAGATCACGATGGCATTCGATACACCGTTGCTGGCGACTCGATCTGGAACGGTGCCGACGACAACGCCACCACGAGCGTCGCGCTGCTCGGCATCGCGCGCGCCTGGAAGCAGCAGCCAAGCAAGCGGTCGGCGCTCTTCGTCTTTCACGGTGCGGAGGAGCGCGGGCTGCTCGGCTCGCGCTATCACGTCGCGCATCCAGTCGTGCCGCTCGACAGGATCGTCGCGGTGCTGAATGGCGACATGCTCGGCCGCAACCATCCCGACACCGCGGCGCTGCTCGGCTCCCAGCCACCGCACCGCAACTCGGCGGCGCTCGTGAAGATGGCCATCGATGCCAACAATGCGACGAGCAAGTTCGTCATCGACTCGCTGTGGGACCGGCCCACGCATCCGGAGGGCTGGTACTTCCGCAGCGATCACGTGCCGTATGCGGAGCGCAGCGTTCCGTCGCTGTTCTTCTCGAGCAACCTCCACTCGGACTATCACACGCCGCGCGATGAGCCGAAGACGATCGACTACGCGAAGCTCACGCGGATTGCGCAGTGGATGTACATGACCGGCTGGATCGCAGCGAACGCGAAGGAGCGTCCGGCAGTGGACCCGGGATTCGTGTTGCGGTGACCTTTGTCATCCTGAGCGCAGCGAAGGATCTGCACTTCGTTCGACGCAACTGCAGGTGCAGATCCTTCGCTGCCCTCAGGATGACAACCAGTGCGCTCCGGACGACAACCAGTGTGCTCAGGGTGACAGGCTTGTGAAACGCTCGACCACCATCGTCGCCATTGCGGCCGTTGCGATTGCCGCGGCGGGCACGGCCATGGTCCTCTTTCCGCGCGCGCTGCCCATCCTCGCGCTCGATCAGGCCATGACGCGCGACGTCGCGCTGACGCGCGCCGACTCGTTCTTCCGCGCGCACGCACTCGCCCCCGCGGGCGCACGCACGGCCGTCCGCTTCCAGGGCAACGACTCGTTACGCACGTTTGTTGAGCTTGCCGGTGGCGGGCACGACTCGCTCAACGCGCTCATGCGCGGCCGCGACGTAGCACCGTACTTCTGGTCGGTGCGCGCATTCGTCCCCGGCGATCCACGCGAGGCGCGGGTCGACTTCGCGCCCGACGGCCGCATCATCGGGTTCCAGCGTAAACTCGCCGAAGCCGACGCGCGACCCACCGTCAGCGCGGACTCCGGACAACGCCTGGCCGAACACACGCTCGACGCCTGGATCAGCGACCGTGCCGAGCGCTGGACGTTCGTCTCGTCGTCGTATGAGACGAGGACGTCGAGCGGCCGCATCGACCGCAGTTACACGTTCGAACGCAGCGACCGCCGCATCGGCGGCGCGCCGCTGCGTACGGAGATCGTCATCGGCGGCGACGCGCCCATTCGCGCGCGGCCGTACGTCGAGATCCCCGAGACGTTTCGACGGCGCTACGGAGAGATGCGCAGTGCGAACGAACTGCTCTCCCTGATCGCGTCGCTCGGCATTCTTGCCGTCGCTATTGCGGGCATCGTCTTCCTCACGCGGAGCACGCGCGCTGGCGCCGTGCGTTGGCGCGAACCGTCGCTCGTCGGCGCGGTGATCGGCGTGCTCGCGCTGGCCGCGGGACTCAACGAGATGCCCGGCAGCTGGTTCGGCTACGACACCGCGATGTCGCCAACGGCCTTCACGGCGTTGATCGGCGCTGGCGCCGTGCTCGCCGGCGCGCTCACGGGCGTGGTCGCCAGCCTGACACTCGCGGCCGCGGAGTCCGCGACGCGACTGGCGTTCCCGCGACATCTCGACTGGTGGAAGCTCTGGACCTACCGCGGTACGCGGGAGGTTGCGGCCGGCGTCGGCGGAGGGTACGCGGCGGCATGCATCGCGTTCGCCTATGTCGCGATCTTCTATCTCGTCACGCGCACGCTGTTCGGCTGGTGGGTGCCGAGCGCGCTGCTGGACGACCCGAATCAGATCGCGTCGCCGATGCCGTGGATCTCCGGCATCGCGATCTCGCTCAACGCGGGCGTGTGGGAAGAAGCGCTGTTTCGCGCGCTGCCGCTCGCGCTGCTCTCACTGTGGATCGGCCAGCGAGCGAACCGACGCGCGTGGATGGTGGCGGGCGTCGTCGTCTCCTCGCTGATCTTTGGCTTCGCGCATTCCGACTACGCATCGTGGCCACCATACTCGCGCGGCGTGGAGATCTTTCTCGACGCGTGCTTCTGGGCAGTGCTCTTCCTTCAGTTCGGGTTGCTCGTGACGGTGGTCGCGCACTTCGCGTACGACCTCGTGTTGTTCGGCCTCTTCGCCGCGTCGGGGAGCGCCACCGAGTATCGCGTCTCGGCGGCGATCATCGCGCTGGCGTTGTTGGCGCCGGCGATGGCTGTCGCGTGGAAGTGGGTGCAGCAGCGCGGGTTCACGACGGCGCCGGAGGACGCGCGATTCTCGGCGTGGACACCCGTTGTCGAGTTGGAGGAGGCCGCGCCGGTCGTCGAGCATCATGCGCGTGTGCTCTCGCCACGGGGACGGCAGCTCGCCATTGCGGCGATCATCGTCGGCGTTCTGGTCGCCGTCGGTCGTCCGACTCGGCCGACCCTCGGCCCGCCGTTCACGGTGGATCGCGAGCGCGCAGTGAGCACAGCCGATTCCCTACTTCGCGCGCATGGCGGCGACCCGTCGGGATGGATGCGACTCGCCGAAACCGCGAACGACACGCTCGCGCAGTGGCCGCGGTTCGTGCGGGAGCACAAGATCGCGACGCGGATGCAGGAGATCGCGACGACGTATCATCCGCCGGCCTGGTGGGTCGTGCGTTACGTGCGCACCGGCGGCACGGCTGCGGAGCGGACGGAGGAATGGCGCATCCGCGTGTGGCCAGATGGACGTCCGCTCGACGCGCGGCACATCATTCCGGACTCGGCGCGGCGCACGGTCGTGGATGCATCCGAAGCGCGGCGTATCGCGCTCGCGGCGTTGGCGCGTGACGGCGTGCAGACATCGACGCTGCAGGAGAGCGAGTTCAAGGAGACGGCGCGTCCATCGCGCCGCGACGTGACGGTGACGTACACCGACACGGCGATGACGCTGCCCGCCGGCGCGAGGGCGAGAGCGTGGGTGCAGATCGCCGGCGACGAACCACTCCTCGCCCGGCGAGGCATCGAGCTGCCGGAGGCATTCCTGCGCGCGGATCGCGAGCGGCAGACGAACCGCATGATGATCGCCGGCCTGTGCGCGCTGCTGCTGCTCGGCGGGATTGCCACGGGATTGCTCGTGGTGCTGCGGCGCCCTCCGCTGTTGGTGGACGATGGGCTGCTCGATCGCCGGAGGACGCTTGTGCTGCTTGGCGTGCTGACTGCGCTCGGCATGCTCGAGCGACTCAATGCATTGCCATCGGAGATTTTCTCGTACGACACGTCCGAACCGTTCAACCGGTTCCTTGGGACGATTGCGCTGGGCTACGCGGGCGCCATTCCGTCGAGCCTGTTCGTGCTTGGCGTGTGGCTGCTGCTCGGTGCAGTGCGTCGGCGCGTCGGCATTCCGATGCGCGCCGCGCAGAAGGACTTGCTCGTGGCCGGACTCGGGCTCGGCGCGCTCGTGTCGGCGACGAGTGGCATCGGTGCGCTGGTGGCGCGGCGGGGCATGCCGAGCCGGCCATCAACGCTCCTCGACCTGGCGTTTCCTGTGCTGGATCACGTCGCGGGCATTCCGGCGGCGGCGATGGTGTCGGTGGCGATCGTAGGCATTCCGATCCTGGTGATCGCGGGCCTCTCGCCGAGATGGTCGGTGCGGGCGCTTTACGCTGCTGTCGCGATAGCGCTGGTGGTCGCCGCTGGCGTTGCGCTTGCTCCGCAGGGCGACCGCGATCCTGTTCGCGCCCTCGTAGCCGTGGCGATGCTCCCGCTTCTCGGCGCCGCGTTCTACTGGTGGGGAGCAGTGGGCGCATGGTCATGGATCATCGCTGCGCTGGGGCACGAGGCGTTGTCTGGCCTCCGTGGCGCTCTGTATGCGCCGACGTCGCAGGAGCAGATTGCGGGTGTGGTCACGGTGGCTGTGGTGGTGGGCGCGATTGTGATCCTGAGCGCAGCGAAGGATCTGCACTTTCCGTTGGCGCGTTTGTCATCCTGAGCGCAGCGAAGGATCTGCACTTTCCGTTGGCGCGTTTGTCATCCTGAGCGCAGCGAAGGATCTGCACTTTCTGATGGCGACAGGTCATCCCAACCGGGATTCATGGACGTGATGAGCGCGATCTTCTTCGCCCGAGTCCAACCTTTGAGCTGCTTCTCGCGCGCGATGGCTGCGCGGATGTCACTGGTCCATTCGATGTAGACCAGTCTGTTGATACGGTACTTGGTTGTGAACTTCGACATTCCCTCGCGATGCATCTGTAGTCGACGGTAGATGTGGTTCGTCACACCGACGTACAGGGTTCGCGAGTGGCTGGCCATGATGTAGACCCAATAGTTGCGCATGTGTGATGATGAGCTGTCGCCGGACGAACTCCGTCACCATTCGGCCGCGTGAAGGTGCAGATCCTTCGCTGCGCTCAGGATGACAACGTTTTGGCGCCCCGCTCGACGCCGCTCGCGCTCCCCGACTTTCGCCCTCGTACGCGCCCCTGCTCTCGCCCCCGTGCGCGCCTGCTCTCGCCCTCGTACGCGCCCTTGCTCTCGCTCTCGTACGCGCCCTCGTACGCGCCCCGGCTCTCGCCCTCGTACGCGCGCCTGCTCTCGCCACCGTGCGCGCCTGCTCTCGCCCCCGTGCGCGCCCCTGCTCTCGCTCTCGTGCGCGCCCCGACTTTCGCCCTCGTGCGCGCCCCTGCTCTCGCCCTCGTGCGCGCCCCTGCTCTCGCTCAGGCTCAGGCTCAGGCTCAAGCTCATGCTCGCAGTTACTGACAGCTCAATGCTCGTAGTTCAGCAACGTATGGCCTCCCCGCCGCGTAGCCTTGGAGTACAGCCCTCACCCATAGCTCACCACATGCGAATCACCACATCGCGCGCCGCCGTTTTCGGCGGTGCCCTCGCGTTGTTCGCCAGCGCGCCACTCGCCACCGCGCAAACCCTCGACTCGGCCACCGTTGCCGGCTTCAAGTGGCGAACCGTCGGTCCCGCCAACTTCATGGGGCGCCTTACCGACGTCGTCGGCATTCCCTTCCCCTCCAAGACCCTGTACGTCGCCGCCGCGGCGGGCGGAGTCTGGAAGACCACCAACAACGGTGTCACCTGGCGCCCCGTCTTCGACGACAAGCCCATCGCCTCACTCGGACCACTCGCCATGGCGCCCAGCGACACGAACCTCATCTGGCTCGGCACGGGCGAGCCCAATTCGCGCAACAGCATCGAGCCAGGCGCCGGCGTCTACACGTCGACCAACGGCGGCGCCTCGTGGAGCCTGATGGGCCTCGAGAAGACTCAGCACATCGGCCGCATCGCCGTCGACCCGCGCGACAAGAACGTCGTCTACGTCGCAGCACTCGGCGCCACGTGGAAGCCGAATGCGGAGCGCGGTCTCTACAAGACCACCGACGGCGGCGCGACATGGTCCCTTATCAAGTTCATCAGCGATCGCGCCGGATTCATCGACGTGGCGATCGATCCACGCAATCCCGACGTCGTCTACGCGGCGAGCTGGGAGCGCTACCGCACGCCGTACTCGCTCAACAGCGGCGGGCCCGGCAGCGCGCTGTGGAAGTCCACCGATGCCGGTAAGACGTGGGCGGAAATCAAGGGGAACGGCTTCCCCGAGGGCACCAAGGGACGCATGGGACTCGCCATCGCGGCGAGCAATACGGACATCATCTATGCGATGGTGGAAGCGTTCTCGATGGCGCCGGCCAAGGTCGTCATGGGCCAGCGGCCGCAAGCGAACGGCCTGTATCGCTCGGCAGATGGTGGCAAGACGTGGTCGCGCAACAGCACGATCAACGTGCGGCCGTTCTACTACTCGCAGGTGATCGTCGATCCCACGAATGCGGATCGCGTCTACTTCTCGTCCACCGAGCTGCAGGTCTCCAACGACGGCGGCAAGACGAGCAGCAACGCCGCGCAGGGCGTGCACGTCGACGACCACGGCATCTGGATCGACCCGAAGGACCCCGATCGATGGGCGCTCGCGACCGACGGCGGCATCGCGATCACGTACGACAAGGGCGGCAACTTCCTCTATCCGATGAACCTGCCGCTCGCGCAGTTCTACGAGATCAGCTACGACATGCAGGTGCCGTACGCCGTCTGCGCCGGTGCGCAGGACAACGGCTCGTGGTGTGGTCCGAGCCGCAATCGCGTGGGCATGAACAACAACTACTGGCGCACGGTCGCAGGTGGCGACGGCTTCTACACCGCGCAGGATCCGGCAGGCGATTGGGTGTGGGCCGAGTCGCAGGGCGGCGGCCTGCAAGGCCGCAACCTCAAGACCGGCCAGCAGCTTCGCATCGTCAAGCCCGGCTGGCAGGAGCGCTATCGCCAGTGGGAGGACTCCGTCGCCATCGCGCGCGGCGATCCGCTCGTGCCCGCAACCGCCGAGCAGAACAAGCGCATCGCGACGTTGCGCGCGAGCCAGCGCAAGGATTCCATCGACCTCTACACGCGCTTCAACTGGAACTCGCCGTTCTTCCTCTCGCCGCACAATCCGCAGGTGCTGTACATGGGCGGCAACAAGGTGTTCAAGTCGCTCAAGCGCGGCGAGGAGATGTACACCATCTCGCCCGACCTCTCCAAGCAGATGCGCGCGCGCATGGACACCGCGGAGAAGTACACCGGCGGCGTCACGCCAGACGTCACCGGCGCGGAGACGTACGGCACCATCACCACGCTCGCAGAATCATACGTGAAGCCGGGGCTGCTCATCGCCGGCACGGATGATGGCAACGTCTGGAAGTCGCACAACGATGGCGGCACGTGGGAGAACCTGAGCGACCGCTTTCCCGGCCTGCCGAGCAAGGACATCTACGTCACGCGCGTGGAACCCTCGCACTTCGATACGCTGTCGTTCTACGTCGTATTCGACAACCATCGCTGGAACGACTTCACGCCGTACCTCTACGCGACCGACGACGGCGGCAAGACCTTCAAGTCGATCGTGAACAACCTGCCGAAGGCGAGTCCCGCGGACTACCTGCACGTCGTGCGCGAGGATCCGCACAACCGCGATCTCCTGTTCGTTGGCTCGTCACTCGGCGTGTACGCGTCGATCGATCGCGGTCGCACGTGGAGCAAGTTCTCGACTGGCCTGCCGAGCGTGCCGGTGTACGACCTCAAGATCCACCCGCGCGATCGCGAGGTGATGATCGCCACGCATGGTCGCGGCATCTGGTTCGTGGACATCGCGGCGCTCGAGCAGACGACGTCGAAGACAGTTGCCGACGCGGTGACGCTCTACGCCCCGCGCACCGCATTCCAGTGGGGCGAGGGCCCAACGCTTGGGCTGCCGGGCAATGGCTGGGGCCAGGCGCCGCTCGTGATTCCCGCGCCGGCGTATGGCGCGACCATCGCGTATCGTCTTCGGGATTCGGTCTCCGGTCCGGTGCGCGTGACGGTGACGGATGCGGCCGGCACGCAGCTGTACACGACGACGGGTCCGTCGCGACGCGGCGTGCACACGGTGCAGTGGGCGTTCCAGGGTGCGCCCGCCGCGCGTCGCGATCTCTCGCCTGCCGAGAAGCGCGACAGCATCCTGCTGCGGACGCGTGCGCCGGCGGTGCTCGATTCACTGGTGAAGGCTGGGTATGACTCGGCCGCTATCGCATTCGTGCGACGTCAGGTCACTGTCGCAACGGCGCCGCCGCAGGCTGGCGGGCTCGGAGGTCGTGGCGGTGGCGGCGGCGGCGGTGGCGGCGGCGGTCGCGGTGGTGCGCAGCCGGGTTGCGAGCACCCGGTCACGCAGTGGGAACCGTTCTGCGCACGTCCCGCCGAGCCGCCCGCGGCGGGGCGTGGTGGTCGTGGCGCAGGCGGAGCGCCGGGCGATACCACGGCTGCCGCAGGTGAAGGTGGTGGTGGCGGCGGCGGAGGACGTGGTGGTGGTCCGCTGGAGCCGGCACAGCAAAAGATCTGGGACGTCATCGGCATGAAGCCGCCCGCGGGTGGTGGGCGTGGCGGCGGTGGTGGCTTTGGCGGCGCAGGCGCCGCGCTCGCCGAGGCGGGCACGTACGTCGCGACGCTCAGCGCGGGCGGGGAGACCTACAAGCAGACGTTCCGTGTCGAACGAGTGGGCATGGGTGACAACGCGTCGATGCCGCGCGAGGAGGATGACGATGATGAACGAGAAGACCTGAACGGCGGCATCCTGCCGAAGGTCGTCAGTCCGTGGATCAGGCGACGGGACGAGTAGCTCACCACGCTCCGTGCACGACAGGGCCGATCCGCCGTAAAGTGGATGGGCCCTTGTCGTTTGGGTATTCGACCTTGACGTAGTTCGCCAGACACCCCCACTTGTAATGCATGGAGCCAAGCGTCGAGCAGGTCAGGTTCAAGTTGTCCAGGTGGATCGTGTTGCCGTTCGTCGCCTATGTCGTGTGGCAGATCAGCGACAGCGTGGGCCGGCTCCTTCCCGTGTGGTCGGACTGGCGCGCGAGCGGCGGCGCCGCGCTCTCTGCGAATCAGGAGTATGTGGTCTGGTCGGCGCTCGGCGGTATCAGCTTCTCGCTGCTGCTGCCGATTCCACTGCTGATGCAGCACGTGCGCGGCAAGCGGCTCTGGGCGCTCGGCGTGCTGTGGGTGGCGTTTTTCGCCGGCGAGCTTGCCGTGGATCACTTCAAGGACGACGCCTATGCGCGGCGCGTGCCGCCAGCGTGTTCGCCATGCTGCGAGTCGGTGACCGCGCATGCGGGAACCTCGGCCGACGACGGCGGGACCTGCCCGAAGTCGAGCGGCTGAAGCCGACAACCGCCAAGTGGTATTGGCGTATCCACATAAAGTGGCGATGGTGCCTGGCCACGTCGCGTGAAAGAGTTGGGCAAATACTCCTTCACGCAGACGATGATGACAGACAATCCAGACCGTCGCCGCATGCTGCAACTGACGCTCGGCGCCTTGCCTGTTCTGTTGACGCTCGGCGGTGCGCGAAGCGCTTTCGGCGATCCGGGCGTCGAGCGCGACAGCGGCGTCGCTGGGCCGGAGCACGACTTCGATTTCTTTCTCGGCTCCTGGCGCGTCAAGCACCGGCGCCTGAAGCAGCGGCTCGAGGGCAACAATGATTGGGAGGAATTCGACGGCACCACCACGTGCCAATCGATCCTCGGCGGCATCGCCAACATGAACGACAGCGTGTCTCACCGTGCCAGCGGCATCTCGCGGGGACTGGGGCTTCGCGCCTACGACGCGACGACGAAGACCTGGGCCGATTGGCACCTCGACGCCCGCAACCCGCTGAAGATCGACGCCCCGGGAATTGGGCGCTTCGCGAATGGTCTCGGGACGTTTCTCTCCGATGACACGTTCGACGGCAAGGCCATCAAGGTCCGCGGCGTGTTCTCGTCGCTGAGCCCGACCCAGGCGCAGTGGGAACAGGCCTTCTCTCCCGACGGTGGCGCGACATGGGAGACGAATTGGGTGATGCGGTACGCGCGGACGCGAGCTGCGAAGCGATGAGCTACGTCAATACGCGTTCATAGCGCCACACGTCGAGCAGGAATTCACCGGATGCCATCCATGCTTTTCGTAGAACCTGCGGACGCGCGTGAGCTCCGCCATATGCGCGCGAGTTGATCGCATCATGGCCGTGCGTACGATGTTGTCATCCTGAGCGAAGTCGAAGGATCTGCACCGTCGCCGGTCGCAACAATGGTGCAGATCCTTCGCTTCGCTCAGGATGACAACCCGTACTATCGCGTCAGTGATCCCGTGTACGTGATGTCCGCAGTCGGTGGCGTCGCGCCGAAGTTCGCTGCGCCCGCGAGCGTTCCCTGACCGCTCGAATAGGCACCAGTCGCCGACTCCACCGTCCACGTACCGGACAGCGATGCCGCCGTCGGACTCGTGAAGGTGAGACTCGCGCTCCCCTTGATGATGATCGTGCCGTTGCGCCCGGTGAGGGTGCGGCGGAAAGTGACAGGCACGGGTGACTGCGTGAGCGGCCCGCCAAACGTCAGCACCTCGGACGTCTGGCCTTCATCCGAGAGCGCGCCCGTCATCGTGAAGCGTCCAGCCGACGTGGTCTCGCCCGTGAGTGATTGCTGGACGGCGATGCGGACAGCGCCTCCAGTGGGCTCGGTGGAGCCGTCGCCGCAGGCGGAGGCCATCAGCGCGAGGGGTATGCCTATGAGCAGGGTGCGTGGGGTCATGGTCAGGGGTCCGGTTGGGTGAGTGGTGAACTGCACGGCCAACCTGCCGGAGATCCCGGGTGGTGCGCACCACCCACCGCGGGTGGACTTCTGGGTGGGTCGTCCTGGATCAGGACGCAACCGGAGCGAGCGTCCAGACCGTCATCGGCGGCGTCACGTCATCCCCTCCGTCGATCGACCGCGCCACGAGCTGGACGTCAGAGCCCGCGAGGATATCGCGCAACGTGCCGGACACGAGGATCTCCCCAGGCGCGGCGGACTCCACGAGCCTGCGCGCGATCTCGTGCGACGCGCCCACGGGCACCCCGTCGGTGGTGCGACACGCGCCCACGTGCAACGCCATGCCGCCGACGCGACCTCGGCCGAGCTCCCGCAATCGATCGGCGCAGCGGATGGCGCGATTCGGCGCGTCGAAGAGCGCGACCCATCCGCGCGGCGTCGACCGCACGTGCTTGACGTCCATCGCTTCCATGATGCGACGCTTCTCGTCCGTAAGCAGCGATCCTGGGCCCACCGACTGGAGCACGATCGCAATCCACGTGTCGATGTGGGGATCCGCATCCGGCTCTATGAGGAACTGCACGACAGCCTGCGCGACCGGATGCGGGTTGACGAAGAACAGGTGGTCTGCGCCCGGAAATTCCACGAGCGTGGCGTTCGGCATGCGCGCGGCGAGGTAGCGGCCCGCTCCGACGAGGACGACAGGGTCGTCCGTGCGATGGATGACCAGTGTGCGCGTGCGCACCTGGGGGAGCAGCGGCCGGATGTCGACCTGCATGGCCTGCTCCATGATCAGGCGCACCGAGGCTGGGCTCGACGCGGAGCGCAGCGCACGCGACCACCACGCCTCGAACGCCGAATCGCCCTGCCGCGACGGGGCGAAGCGCTCGATGGCCCACGGCTCGCCCCACGTCTGCTGGATCAGCACGATGTTCTGCTCGAACTGCTCCCACGACCGCGCCCACTCTGGCTCGCTGCCCCGGCGGGCGGGCATGGGCGTGGTCGCGATGAGCACCAGCCCACGCACCAACTCGGGATATGTCGAGGCGAGGAGTATCGCGGCGGCCCCGCTCTCGGATGTGCCGCTCACGAACGCGCGCGTTGAGCCCACTGTGCGGAGCACGCACCGCGCATCGCTGATGGTGTTCTCGAGTGTCGACGCGCCGTGCGTGCGATCCGAGAGACCCACGCCGCGCCGGTCGAAGATGATCACGCGTGCGTGACGCCCGAGTTCCTCGAAGAACGCGGCGTAGCCAGGCTCCTCCCAACACACCTCGAGGTGCGACACGAAGCCGAACATGAAGAGCAGGTCCACCGGACCTTTGCCCACCACCTGATACGCGAGCGACACGCCCTCGTTGCTGACGTAGCGGATTGGGCTTCGGTCGACCGGCGTCTTGTTGACGAGCGCCTCGAACTTGCCGAGGAGGCCGCGCGCCATCGCGGATTGCGCGGCCGCGCCGCGCGTCGTGACGCCGAGCTTGCGATAGATCTGCTTGTTGTACCAGCGCACCGTCTCCGCAGACAGATGAACGCGAAGCCCAATAGCGCGGTCGCTCAGTCCCTCGGCGAGCAGGCCGAGGATCTCGAGTTCGCGGTCCTTGAGTTCGGCGTTGGGTGACATGCAGGGAAGGTAGCAGTCGCGACCGTCACGCGAATCCTAAGGAATGACCGCGACGAGTGGATCAGCGCGAAAGACAAGCGACTGGTGCACGGACGCGCCGGCTCGAGTGCCATCTGCCACCGGCACGCACGGCAAAGCCACCGGCGATCTTGCGAGCTTCTGTCGCTGCGGCCTCTCGCCATGTCACCGTGGAGTACGCAAGCACCTCGGCTCGCCCCTTGGCCGCAATCGCGTCTGGCGGTTGCCCGTCCTGCCCGAGAAACCCGTGCGAGGCTTTCGCGAAGCGATTGCGTCGCTGCCCAACATCGAGCAAAAGGACATCTCGCCGAGCGCGCGCGAGCTGCAACGCTGCGGCAATCCCGGTGTAGCTGCCGCCGATGATGATGACGTCATGCATGGGCTGTCGCCGCCCTTCTCGAGCGACGCATCGCCTTGCCGCGAGTGTCGCTCAGGATGTCCGCGACCGTGATGCTTCGCAGCCGCGCGACGAGGAGCGCCTCGGCGTCTGCGAGCGCGCCGGCCACGGCGCGATTGACGGCCTGCTCGAGCAGGCACGTGGCGCTCGCGTCGCGATGCCCGATGCTGAACGGCGTCGTCATGCCGAGCGCGTCGTAGACGTCGCCGAGGGTGACGAGGTCCAGCTCGCGCGCGAGCGACCAGCCTCCCCCGTGGCCCTTCGCGGAGCGGACGATGCCGACGTCACGCAGGCCGGCCATGGTCCGGCGAACAACCACGGGATTCGTCTGTATTATGGGCGCAAGGGTCTCCGATGTGGCGACGTCGTTCATTTCACTCATGTGCAGGAGCACGTGCAACGCGGTCGAGAGTCTGCTGTCCTGTCTCATGCTACTTAATATGTTACATGATATGCATGTGTGGCAAGCGGGGCTGTACATTCGGGAGCACCACGACATTCACCGCAACGCGACGACTGGAATTCATTCTCGATGCCGGACTTCTCTGAACGGATCGAATCGGCGCTCAGTGGCTGGAAGGCGAAACTCAGGCCCGAGCCAGACGCTCCGCGCGCCGGAAGCGATCCCCGCGCCGCGGGCATCGCCGAGCTGCAGCGCGCCATGCACGACCTCGACACAGATCTTGCCAACGCGGTGAAGCAGAGTGCCGTCGAGGCGAGCCGTGCCAGCGAACTCGAGACGCGCGCAATGGAAGCCATCCGCGCGGGTGACGACGTTCTTGCGCGCGAGTGCCTGCGCAGACATGGGGAATTCCTGGGGACCGCGCAGAAGCTGGAGGCCGACGCACTTGTGCTCCGTGCGATGATCGCCGAATGTCGCGAGGTACTCGAGCAGGCGGGGACATGAACGATGCGCAGGTGTTGGGCCACGTCGCGCTGATCGGCGTCGGTGTGTTCCCGCCCTGATGGGGCGACCAGTGGCGCGAGCGACAGAACCCCGCGAGTTCGCACACGCGATGCTGCGACGCTTTCGATCGGAGTTCAGACGAACCAATGGAATGCTCAATCACCTGTGATGGCACGCCCATCGGCACGGCATCCATTGCTCCCCTGGCAGGGCTCGCCCACGCCGAGCTCGACGTCTTGCCGCTGTACGACGCCATTCGCTATCACGCGCTCGAGGCGGGAGGTCGATTGCGCGGCCGGTTGGGGTGGAACGCGGCGGACGGCGACTTTGCCGAAGAGTTCGCGCGGAGTTGGGGCGGCGGACGGCTCGCAGTGAGCGACACGTCGGGCCAGGAGCTTGGCGTCGCAAGCGTCATGATCATCGACTGGGAGACAGCGACCATCGCCACTCGGCCACGCGTCGTCGTTGACGTGCGGCCAGACATGGCGCGCGTCGAGGCCTTCCTCCGCACGCTCGGGCGTGACGACGATGGAAGGGCGCGCGGACGGTAAGCCCCGCATCACCATCGGGATGACGCAACCCGCGGTCACGGCGACGCAGACACGCATGGCGAGGCGTATGCCATACACTGGAGCCGGGATCGTCGACCCGCGAGGCCGAGCAACGTGCTCGGTGGCGGCATGCGCATGGCCGCATTCTATTGGTGTGCGCGAAGGGAACGCTGTCACGCCAGGAGACTGTATGCCCGAGAATGAGCCTCACACCAGGACATGGCCGGGTCGGCTCGTGATGCTGTCGCCGCTCTTCTCCGGACTGCTCGCGGTATGGAACGTGACGATCCAGCAGCGGTTGAACGTTGCGGAAACCACGCTCAAGGAGCGCGCGCAACAGCTCGAGGCGCAGCGTGACCGTGTGGCGCGCCTCACGTTCGTGCACACGCACCTCTTCCCCGACCTCCTTGGCCCCGACACCCGGCGCCGCAACATGACCATTCAACTGGTGCGACTCACCATCCCCGAAGACGCCGACTCCCTCTTCGCCGGTTTCAGCGCCTCGGCGGACAGCGGACTGCG
>JANOIJ010000193.1:0-14833 GCA_031407575.1 Gemmatimonadaceae bacterium
CACTCGTCACAGGAGCCGCGCGAAATATCGGACGCGCGATCGCGCTATGTCTGGCCTCGGGCGGCGCTAAAGTGGCGGTGAACACGCGCTCGAATATCGGTGAGGCGCGCGGCGTCGTCGAGGAGATCAAGGCGTTGGGTACGGATGGCGAGGCCTACCTTGCCGACGTCGCTGACCCTGCGTTGCGCGTCGCGCGCTGGGGGGGGTTGGGGGCAGTGTGGGGGTCTGAGTACCCCGCGAAACACGCGATTCTACTCTGACCCCGACTCTGACCCCGTTCCGTGCCGCCGGCCACACCGTCGGGATGACCGCGACAGGGCGACGGTGAACGTCGACCATCCACCCAGCTATTCGCCGCGGCGCTTCCCGGAATTCCGTGATGAACCCCGTTTTTCGACGGCGCGCGTGCATGGCGTCCGACCACACTCAGCACGTCGCGCGGACTCAGGATGACGACCCTGCTTCCGCTAGACTCGCCGAGTTCGGATACCGCTCCGCTGCCACGAATTCCGCCGGTGTCATTCCCGCCAGTGCACGAAACTCCGCGTTCATGTGCGGCTGGTCGTAGTAGCCCGCAGCGAGCGCCGCCCGCGCGAGACTCTCGTCCGCGCGCAACAACTCGATGGTCCGGCGAAAGCGCAGCACGCGCGCGTAACGCTTGGGCGTGAGCCCGACCTGCCGTCGAAACGTCTCCGCGAAGCGTGCGCCACCCAGGTCTGTCTGCGCGCGCAGCGCCGCGATGGACGGCATGCCATCGTGCGTCTGGAGTTGCTGCGCTGCCCACGCTATGCCCGGATGCGACGCGGGAGCGACGGCGCGACGCCCCTCGATCCACTGCGCCACCAGCTGGAATCGCTCGCGCACCGTCGACGCGGCGTGACACCGTTCGATCAGCGCACTCGCATCGCGCCCGATCAGGTCGGCGAGGTCGAGCGTCGTCCCGGTTGCAAGGTCGGCCGGTGTGCCGAGCAGCACGTATGCGCCCACGGCGCGCAGGCGGATGCCCATGACGACGCACGGCTCGCTCGGCGCCTCGATGACGGTCGGGCCGAGTTGCATGCCGGTGACACAGGCCGATGGGAACTGCGCCGCGGTGCGGCCAGCTGCGTCGACGTCGCGAAAGCGCGGGCCAAGATGGAGGATGACCTCGAGATAGCCGCCGGGAAATTGACGTTCGCGCGGCAGCGCGGAGCGACCCTCGAAGTGCCACACCTGGTCGACGAGCGCCGCGAGGTGCGGCGGCCGCCACTCGGTATGCGTCCACCGGCCCAGCGGAGCATCAACCTCGAACGTCGTGAGTCGCATCGTTGAACGATACGTCACGCCCTTGCCGACGCCAGACGATCGCCCATCTTCCGCGCATTCACCCCTTCCCGACGTCGCCCTGACATCCACGCGCAGCAGCACCGCAGTCCAGGCGCTCGTCGCACTCGCACTCGGCCTCGGTATCGGCATCGCGGTGTCGGCCTCCGCATCGGCGTCCGCCGTGCGCGCGGTGGGCTGGGTCGAGCCACTCGGCACGATGTGGGTCAACGCCATCCGGATGACGGTGATCCCGCTCATCGTGTCGTCCCTCATCGTGGCCGTGTCGAGTACGGAACCCGGCACCGTGGGACGATTGGGCACGCGCGCTTTCGTCATCTTCGTCGTCATGCTGTCGGTGCTCGCCGCGATCACGGCTGTCGTGGCGCCGCCGATCTTTGCGCGATTGGTCATCGATCCCGCCGCCGCACAGGCGATTCGTTCCGGGGTGGGCGCCGCACAGCGCCCGGAGATGCCTGGCTTTACGAGCTGGTTGTTGAGCCTCGTGCCCACCAACCCCATCAAGGCCGCGGCGGACGGTGCGATGCTGCCGCTCGTCGTCTTCGCGCTCGCGTTCGGATTGGCGCTGGGCCGCCTCGCGCTGGAGACGCGCGTCGCGGTGGTGGACTTCTTTCGCGGCGTCGCCGAGGCCATGACGCTGCTCGTCCGGTGGGTGCTGGTGCTCGCGCCGCTCGGCGTGTTCTTCCTCGCGCTGTCGCTCGCGACGAAGCTCGGATCCAGCGTGGTGGGGGCGGTGGGGTTCTACGTGGTGGTGCACTCCGCGCTTCAGCTCATGGCGGTCGTGTTGCTCTACCTCGTCGTGGTGTTCATCGCGCGCGTGCCGCTGGCGACCTTCGCGCGCGCGGCGCTGCCCGCGCAAGTCGTGGCCATGACGACGCGATCATCCATGGCGGCGCTGCCCGCGATGCTGACGTCAGCGGAGCAGGTGCTGGGCCTGCCGCGCACCATCACGAGCTTCGCACTGCCGTTCGCGACGTCGACCTTCCGATTGAACCAGGCCGTGACGTGGGTCGTGATGGCGCTCTTCGCGGGAAAGCTTTATGGCGTGGAGCTCGGCGCAGCGCAGGTCGCGACGATCGCGGTGACGTCCGTGCTCATGAGCTTCAGCGTGCCGGGTATCCCGAGCGGCTCGCTGTTCATCATCGCGCCGTTTTTCGCGTCAGTGGGCATTCCCGCGGAGGCCATCGGCGTGCTGATCGCGGTGGACCTCGTACCCGATGTCTTCAAGACGCTTGCGAATGTGACGGGACACCTCACTTCCGTAGCGGTGCTTGGACGCCGAGAGGCGGTCGCGAATACCGACTACGAGCATTGAGCTGTCAGTAACTGCCAGCTAGAGCTAGAGCTAGAGCTAGAGCTAGAGCTAGAGCTAGAGCTAGAGCTAGAGCTAGAGCTAGAGCTGGAGCTGGAGCTGGAGCTGGAGCCGGAGCCGGAGCCGGAGCTGGCGCTGGCGCTGGCGCTGGAGCTGGAGCTGGAGCTCAGGCTCGAGCTCAGGCTGGAGCTCAGGCTCGAGCTCAGGCTCAGGCCCAGGCTCGCAGTTACTGACAGCTCAATGCTCGTAGTTCGTTCCCCGCCTCTTACGGCCAGGCGAGAAGCGTGAACGTGACGACCCGTGTGGTCGTGGGAATGACGCCCGCCGCGACGAGCGCGGTGAAGGTATACGCGATCGTATTGGTGGAGAAGAAGCTCTGCGACGCGGCGATCACGATGTCGCGGGGCGTGGTATTGAGGACCACATAGCCGAGGCTCGTTCCCCCTGCGCCGCCGGTGATCCGGACCTGTAGCGTCGTATTGGCCGGCATGTTCGCATTCAGGCTGCCCACCACCCGTCGCTGGCCGGTGAAGGTGACTCCGGACGAGTACGTCACGCTTCCGTTGGCAGGATTCGGCTCGGCGCCTACCGTGGCCGTGGACACGGTCAGCGGGCCGACTGGCGGGAGTTGCGCCTGCGCCACTTGGGCACACGTGAGTAGTAGCGCGACAGCGAGCGCGCGCGAATTCGAGAGTGTGGAGTGCGGTCGCATGCTGCGGTTCTTCATGTCCCACCTGTGATCGTGTACGTGATCACTCGGCTCGCCGCAGTCACCACTCCCGCTGTGACGGTCGCGTCGAGTCGGTAGGACACCATCATTCCCGCCTGCGTCACCCTTGTGATGCCCGTGACGACATCAGCAGAGACCGTCGTCAGCGCACGGTAGCCCGCCGACACTGCGCCGGCGGGAGCGAGCAGGTTTACGGACAGCGTGAGGCCGGCCGGCATGTTGGTGGGAATACGCGCCGTGATCTTGGCGGTATTCTGGTTTGTCGTCACCCCCCACGTCGCGGACGTATTGGTGACGCTCGTTGGCGGCGCTCCCGTGATTGCCGCGTTGATCGTCAGCGACGGGGCGCCCACGAACGCAACGAGGTTGATCGCGGTGACGGCGAAGCTGACATTCTCCGTGCCCGCCTGGGCGTGCGCCGTCGTGGCACAAGCCAGTGTTGCGCCAAAGACCGCTGTTCGAAGACCGCGCAGGAACATCGAGAATGCCTTGTCTGGGTCAGTTGCTACATTGATGTGACATACCACACATCCTTCGGTAACATCGGAGATGCTGCCGATGTGCATAGTTGCCAAGCGTACTTTTGGTTGATGATGCACGCGATTCCCGCCGGCGAATTCGCCGTCCGCCCAGCGACCATCGCGGACGTCGATACGCTCGCACGCCACCGCGCCGACATGTTCCGCGATATGGGTATGCTGTCCGGCGATCTCCATGCTACCATGGTCGACACATCGCGACCATATGTTGAGCGCCTGGTGGCTGAGGGAGCCTATCTCGCGTGGCTCGCAACGCCCTCCGGCGACCCGGCGACCATCGTCGGCGGCGCCGGGCTTCAGCTCCGGTCCGTGATGCCTGGCCTGCGCCGCCACGATGGTGTCACGGAGATCGCTCCCACCATGCAGGGCATCGTGGTGAACGTCTACACGGAGGCGGCGTGGCGACGGCAGGGCGTGGCGGCGCTACTCATGCGGCATGTTCTCGATGGCGCGCGGGCGTATGGCGTCGGCAGCCTCGTGCTGCATGCTGCACCTGCGGGTCGGCCGCTCTACGAGTCCATGGGCTTCGCGCCGACGAATGAGATGCGATACATGCTGCCACTCGCCGACGCTACCGCCACGCGGCGTGCATCACTGACATGATCGTCACCATCAGTACGTGGTAGCCGCCCTGTATCCACAGCAGCGTGCGCGATGATTGCGTGAACGCCGCGTCCGAAATCATTCCCATGAAGATGACGCCGACGCCCAGCACGAGTCCGAAGCGCACGCCGCCGAGCGGGGTGAGGAGTGGCAACCGGCCAATGATGAGTGCGAGCGTGAGGGACATGACGAGCGTGGTGACGAAGCTCAGGACCATGCTCTTCATCGGGCTGCCCATCTCCTCCGGCTGCTTGCCGATGGCTGCGATCCACCGGTCGGCAAACAGCACCGGCGAGAACCAGAGGCCGCCGAACAGGAAGGCGGCGACGGTCGCGGCGATGACGGCGAGCCAGTTGATCTCCAGGATGTAGCTCATCTCGCTTCCACCGGATGAAGGAATGTCTCTTGGACACCACGTTAGGATGCGATCGTTCCCCCGTCCAGAACGCCGACGCCACCGCCCATGCCCACGCTGCCTTCACTTGCGCTGTTCCTTGCTGCCGGACTGGCACTCAACATCACACCGGGTCCGGACATGTTGTACGTCGCTGCGCGCGGTGCCAGCGAAGGGCGATCCGCCGGCATTGCGTCGGCACTTGGCATTGGAGCGGGGACGCTGGTGCACATCGCGCTGGTGGCCGGCGGGTTGGCCGCGGTGCTGGCGGCGGTGCCGGTCGTGTATCTCGTCATCCGTCTTGGCGGCGCGGCGTATCTCGTCTATCTGGGCGTGCGCGCGTTCTTCGCACCACCGGCTGCGAGCGCAACAGCACTCGCTCCCGCATCCCTCGCCACGATCTTCCGACAGGGCGTCATCACCAACGTGCTCAATCCGAAGGTGGCGCTGTTCTTCCTCGCGTTCCTGCCGCAGTTCGTGGATCCCACGCGAGGCAATCCCGTCGTCCAGGTGATTGTGCTCGGCCTGCTGTTCAATCTCTCCGGGACGCTTGTGAACCTTGCGGTGGCCGTTGGCAGCAGCCGCGCCGCTGCCCGGTTGCGGACGCCGGGGCGCCTGTTGCAGCGAGTGACAGGCACAATCTTTATCGGGCTCGGCGTAAGACTGGCCGTGTCAACATACGAGCATTGAGCTGTCAGTAACCACGAGCTTGGAGCCTGAGCCTGAGCTTGAGCCTTGAGCTTGAGCTCGCAGTTACTGACAGCTCAATGCTCGTAGTTTGTTCATTTAGCGAAACGTTCTCCCGCCTGTGCGGTTGTCCGGCACGAAACGCGACACTGCGGGCATCTTCACCGCCGGCAGCGACTTCGCGTCCATCGTTTGCGTAGCGGTGATGATCCCGTTCTCCGCGAGCAGGAACGCCGCGACGCCATACACCTCCGTCGGCGTCAGCGAGCCCGGCGCGTTCATGGGCATCGTGCGATGGAGGTAGTCGTAGAGCGTCGTCGAGTATGCCCAGTAGTTGCCGATCGTCTTCGGTGACTTGAAGTCCGTGGCGAACACGAAGCCGGCCGGCGGCTCGCGACCGATGAGCCTGGGATTCTTCTCGATGCCCTCGCCCTTTGGTCCGTGACACACCGCGCACTTCTGCGCATAGACGACCGCGCCGGTGGCCGCCGTCCCTTCGCCAGCGGGAAGTCCCGCACCGGTCGGGTTGACATCGATGTCGATCGCCGCGATCTGCGCCGGCGTCGCCGCCGTGCCCAGCCCGTAGGTCGACGGGCGCTCGCCCTGCGCGCTGCCGCCCGTGCCGTCCTTTGCGGTGCACGCGCCGAGCATCAGCAGTGTGGCGATGGAATAGTAGGTCTTCATGTCAGCCGCCGAATGTGACCGTGCCGTCGGCCGCGACTTTCCACGAACGAATAGCGTTGAAGTGATAGTCGGTTCCCGTGCCGCGCACGCGCGTGAACTCCGCTAGCGTGGGTTGCTGGTAGCCCGACTCATCCGTCGCGCGACTCATCAGCGTGGTCGGTTGGCCATTCCAGTTCCACATGAACTCGAATCGCGTGTGTGCGCGCGGCACCACTGGTCCAACGAGCTCCGCGGCTCGCCACGACGCACCGCCATCCGCGCTCACATCCACGCCGCTGATCTTCCCTCGACCCGACCAGGCGAGCCCCGTCACGGGCCACCAGCCGGCGCCCGTGAGCCGCTCGGGAAAGGCTGGCGACGTGATGAGCGACTTCGCGTCCATCACGAGGCTGAACTGCCGCGAGGTGCCGTCGGGCAACGGGTCCGTGTACTTCACCGTCTCGTCGCGCGACATGTTCGGCTGGTCGATTGCCTCGAGGCGGCGCAGCCACTTGATGCACGTGTTGCCCTCGAAGCCCGGCAGCAGCAGGCGCGCGGGATAGCCGTTGGCCATGCGCAGCGGCTCGCCGTTCTGTGCGTAGGCCACTATCGCATCCTCGAGCATCTTCTCCACGGGAATGCTGCGCGACAACACCGCGGCATCACCGCCTTCTGCAAGCACCCACTTTGCCGAGCTCTTTACGCCGGCCTCGCGAAGCAGCGTGGACACGAGGACGCCGGTCCACTCCGAGTTGCTCGTCATGCCGTCCACTTCCTGCGGCGTCATCTCCGGCTTCGGTGTGCGATACGCGGCGCGTCCGTTGCCCGAGCATTCCACGAAGCACACGCGCGTGGTCGCCGGAAAGCGTTTCAGCTCATTCAAGGAGAAGCTGAGTGGCCGGTCCACCAGCCCGTGGATGACGAGGCTGTAGCGCGCGGGATCGATGACCGCGATGCCATTGTGGCTGCGCTGAAAGTGCAGGTCCGACGGCGTGATGGTGCCGCGCAGGTGCTGCAGCGGCGTGTTGGTCGAGCCCGACATGACGTTCAGCGGCGCGAGCGTGGGTTTCTCGAAGATGGACCGTTCGCTCAGTGGCCCCGACGGCAAGCCCGGCACCTTCGTCGCGTCCAGCGGTGCGGTCGGCGCGTGCGGTAGTGGTGCGACCGGCGGCGCGGCGGCAGGCGCCTGCGCGGCCAGCTGGACGAGCGGGGCGGTGAGCGCGACACCGGCGGCAATGCCCGCCGACTGCAGCATCTCACGTCGAGTCAGCGCCGGCGGCGCGACGTCCATCGAATTTGGTTTCACGCGCCAAGCATACCGGCGAGGCATGAGCCACGAAAGGGCGTCTCGGCTGTGCGCGCGGCGCCAGGCGATATATAGTCCTCGCATGACGACCGCCCTCGCAGGCGCCGATCTGCTCGTGTCGGTGACGGATGTGGTGGATGGCATCACCATTCACGGCCGAGTGTCGTCGCGTACCTTCGGCGACGGGCGTACGCGGCTCGTGTTCGTCCACGGGCTTGGAGTTTCTCTGCGGTATCTCGAGCCCACCATGGTTCGCCTTGCGGCGGAGCATCCCGTCGCCGGGCTCGATCTCCCGGGTTTCGGGCGCAGCGGTTCGCCGAACGCGGCGCTCGACGTCCACGGCCTGGCGCGGGCGCTCGCCGGCTGGCTCGATGAGCGCGGCATTGGGCCGGCCATCTTTGTTGGTAACTCCTATGGGTGCCAGGTGATCATCGAGCTCGTGATGCAGGACCCCGGGCGCGCGGTGGGACTCGTGCTCAACGCGCCGACGATGGACCCGGCGCACCGCACGATCTTCGGCCAGCTCGTGCGCGTGCTCGTCGACATTCCGTTCGAGCCGTGGCGACTGGCCGCCATCGTCGCGCGCGACTACCTGCGCGCGGGGCCGCTGCGCCTGCTCGCGACGCTGCGTCATGCGCTGGCCGATCACATCGAGGAGAAGCTGCCCGACGTCGTCGCACCGACGGTCATCGTGTGCGGCGCGCGCGATCCCGTCGTCACCATGGCCTGGGCCGCCGAGGCGGCTCGGCTGGTGGGGTTGTCGTCGCAGGGCGCGGCGGGGGCGACGCTGTCCGTGGTGCCCACGGCCGCACATGCGTTGCCGTATGAGGACGCGGCGACTTTTGCGTCGCTCATCGATGCGTTCGTGCAGCGTGTCCACCGCAACAACAGGCCCCGATGAACCGACGCCTCGCGTCCATCATGGGCGGCTCCGTCGGCAATCTCGTCGAGTGGTACGACTGGTATGTCTATTCCGCGTTTTCGCTGTACTTCGCCAAGGTGTTCTTTCCGCCGGCAAGTCAGACGGCGCAATTGCTCAACGCCGCCGCGGTGTTCGCGCTCGGGTTTCTGATGCGGCCGGTTGGCGGCTGGCTCATGGGCCGCTATGCCGATCGCCATGGGCGACGTGCCGCGCTGAGCGCGTCGGTGCTGCTGATGTGCTTCGGGTCGCTGATGATTGCGGTGACGCCGGGCTACGCGCGCATCGGCGTCGCGGCGCCCGTGCTCCTCGTCATCGCGCGGCTGCTGCAGGGGCTGAGCGTGGGCGGCGAGTATGGTGCGAGCGCCACGTACCTGAGCGAGATGGCAGGGCAGAAGCTGCGCGGATTCTACTCGAGCTTTCAGTACGTCACGCTCATCAGCGGACAGCTCATCGCACTCGTGGTGCTGCTCATCCTTCAGCGCCAGCTCGGCACCACGGCGCTGGAGGCGTGGGGTTGGCGGATCCCGTTCGCCATCGGTGCGGCGTTGGCGGTGGTTGCGCTATGGCTGCGGCGCGGGTTGGAGGAGACACCAAGCTTTCGTGCGGCGACGCTGGACGGTGCGGTGGTGACGCGCGGTCCCATGCGCGAACTGCTGCGCTATCCGCGCCAGATTGCGACGGTGGTGGGACTCACTGCGGGCGGCACCGTGGCGTTCTACACGTTCACCACCTACGCGCAGAAGTTTCTCGTCAACACCGGCGGATGGAGCAAGGCGGACGCCTCGCGCATCTCCGCGCTGACGCTGCTGGGATTCATGATGATCCAGCCGCTCGTTGGCTACATCTCCGATCGTGTCGGGCGGCGTCCGGTGCTGATCAGTTTTGGCGTGCTGGGGTTGTTCGGCACGGTGCCTGTGCTCACCGCGCTTGCCGCAGCGCGCACGGAATGGCAGGCGTTCGCACTGCTGATGTCGGCGCTGGTGGCCGTGAGCGGCTATACGGCGATCAACGCGGTCGTGAAGGCCGAGCTGTTCCCGACGGAGATTCGTGCACTCGGCGTCGCGCTGCCGTATGCGGTGACGGTGTCGCTGTTTGGCGGCACGGCGGAGTACCTCGCACTGTGGTTCAAGAATGCGGGGCATGAGTCGTGGTTCTTCTGGTATGTGACGTTCTGCATCGCGATGTCGCTCATCGTGTACACGACGATGCCGGAGACACAGAAGGCGGGGATGATCGCGGACGACTGACTCTGCCGTCCGCGTGTGCGACTCAGTTGTTCATTTGACCTGCTGCGCTCGCATTCTATTCGTTCCTTTGCAAGTGAACGTGAGCGTTTAGCTCGCGTAGCCACCCTGCTGGAGTCGTTCTGAGAGGAAGGTCTGCTATGGCGGATGATCAACGGGTCTACAGCGACGAAGAGTTCGCCCTCATTCTGCGCCAGGCGGCAGAACTGGCGAGCCGAGCGGAGGGAGCTGGCCCCTCGTCATCGGGGTTGACCCTGACCGAGATGAAGGCGGCTGCGGCACAGGCCGGCCTCGACCCCGCCCTCGTCGAGCGGGCGGCTCGGCTGCTGACCGCGAAGGCTACTGCATCCCCGCTGGAACGACTGATCGGTGGACCGTTGCGACACGACCACGAGGCTCGCTTTCCCGTCAAGCTCGACGAGAACGGGACCGCTCGGCTTCTGTCTGCCGTCCGTATCATCGCGGGCCAGGCCGGCAGCCGGGACGCAGGACATTCCAGCTCGATGGGCATGACCTGGCACGACGGAGGCGAGCTGGAAGCGCTCAGCGTCACGGCGCGCCCGGAGGAGGAGGGCACATTGGTGTCCGTCGCCCTCGACCGTCGCGGCACCCTCGCTGTGGTCGCGACATCTTCCGGGATCGCGATGTTTTTCGCAGTTCTCTTCGCTGTCTTTGCCCTTTACCCTGAGGCTCCCGCGCAGGGCTATGCGGGACTCATCGTCGGAGTGGGCGGAACCCTCGCGATCGCGCGCGGCTACTGGGCATCGTCGACGAGGAGGGTGCGAGAGCGAATCAGCGTCGTCATGGACGCCGTCGGCCAGACCCTTGCTCAGCCGGAGACCCAGGCCTCCGAGTTCCGCGCGGTCGGGGATGGCGCGGCGGTTCCGGAGTCCGGTGCGAGCGTAGTCGGAGACGCGGAGCAAACGAGGCGTAGCTGACCCGGGGCCTCGATGTTCCGTCGGTGGCGTCTGTCGCTTCACTTGAGATCCCACTGTTCGGTTACCCCTTCTGAAGTCCTTGAACGAAATGCGGAGACGGTGTCGGATCGCGGCCGAGGTGTTCGTAGTAAGGGTGCGCGGCCGCCCACGAGGGGCGGCCTCCAAACACAGGAGACGATCCGCGATGCAGTACTTCCTTTCCGTGATCACCAGCGGCACCGAATTGGCCACCCCAGGCGAGATGGCTGCCATCGACGCGTTCAACGACCGGCTCCGCGCCCAGGGCTACTGGGTGTTTGCCAACGGCCTTGCGGAGCCAAGCACGGCCACTGTCATCGACGGCCGCGGTGAGGAGCCGATCTTCACCGACGGTCCCTTCCTGGAGACGAAAGAGTTCCTCGCCGGCTTCTGGATCATCAAGGCTCACAACCTCGACGTGGCGCTAAAGCTCGCCGTCGAGGGGTCGAGAGCCTGCAATCGGAAGCTCGAGCTGCGACCGTTCCATGTTCTCGAGGAGTGAACACGTTCGGGAGGCGATCACCCAGGTCCATCACGAGGAGTGGGCGCGGGTGGTCGCCGCCCTGACCAAGCGGTTCGGTGACCTCGACATCGCCGAGGAGGCGGCGGCCGATGCGTTCGCGACCGCAGTTGAGCGATGGCCGACCGACGGCGTACCCCCCAACCCCGGCGCCTGGCTGACCACCACCGCCAGCCGCAAGGCCATTGATCGGATCCGGCGCGAGAACAAGCGCGACGACAAGCAGAAGGAGGCTCAGATGATGTTGTACGACGACTCGCCCGAGCCTCTCGACGCAGGCGGTGCGATCGGGGACGAGCGGCTTCGGCTGATCTTTACCTGCTGTCACCCAGCGCTCGCGATGGAGACGCGCGTGGCGCTGACGCTACGCATGGTTGGCGGTCTGACCGTGCCCGAGATCGCCCGTGCGTTCCTGGTGCAGGAGACCACCATTGGACAGCGGATCACCCGCGCGAAGGCGAAGGTCAAGGCGACTCGCATCCCGTATCGGGTGCCATCGTCCGAGGATCTCCCGGCACGCCGCACCGCCGTACTCGCCGTTCTCTTCCTCGTCTTCAACGAGGGCTACCTGGCGACGGGCCCCGACACTGATCCCGTCCGTCACGACCTGACCGCTGAGGCGATCCGGCTTACCCGCCTGATCCGCGCCCTCATGCCGGAGGATGGTGAAGTGGCCGGGCTGCTGGCGCTGATGCTCCTCACCGAGGCCCGCCGCACCGCCCGGGTTTCTGCGACCGGCGAACTGGTCACCCTCGACGAACAGGACCGTGAGGCGTGGGACGTCGCACTCATCGCCGAGGGTCATCAGCTGGTGCGCGAGCGTCTCGCCGTCGTCGCCGCCACCGGGCTGGCTCCGGGTCGCTACCAGATTCTCGCAGCAATTAATGCGGTGCACACGTCCGCACCCAGCGTAGAGGACACCGACTGGTCGCAGGTCGTCGCGCTCTACGACCAGCTCGTCCGCCTCGACCCCTCGCCGATTGTCGCCCTCAACCGCGCCGTCGCCGCCGCCGAGCTTGACGGCCCGGAGGTGGCACTCACGGCGATCGACCGTCTCGACGAGAAGTTGGCCGGCTATCACGCCTACCATGCGACGCGCGCCGACTTGCTGCGCCGGCTCGGCTGCAACGAGGAGTCGCGCGCGTCGTACGGCAAAGCCATCGAGTTGGCGGCCAACAGCGCAGAGATCGCGTACCTGACGCGCCGCCGCGACGAGCTGTGGTAGACCCGGTTTGTCGAACTCGGTAGGTCCCGTTCGTAGTCAGGGTGTGATCCTCTAAACAGAGTCTCCACCCCTCGAAAGGAACACCGCAATGTCGAAAGTAGTCGCAATCATGTCGATGTCGCTCGACGGCTTCGTCGCCGACCACAACGATGGCGTGGCCGAAGTGTTCGACTGGTACATGAATTCGGGAGACGTCGAAATCCACACCGGAGGGGCGGACGCCATGACGTTCAAGGTGTCCGAGTCGAGCGCCGAGCACATTCGCGGTCTCACGTCCCGACTTGGTGCCGTGCTGACCGGTCGCCGTACGTTCGACGTCGCCCATGGCTGGGGCGGAAATCACGCGTGGGGACCAGCATTCGTGCTTACCCATCGCGTCCCCGCTGGATGGCCGCGACCCACCTCGACTGTGCACTTCGTGACCGATGGCATCGAAAGCGCCGTGAATCAGGCCAAAGCCGCCGCCGCCGGGAAGTCCGTTGGGGTCCACGGCGCGGACACCATCCAGCAGTTGCTGAAGGCTGGCCTCCTCGACGAAATCTCCATTGACATCGCGGCGGTTCTGCTTGGCTCCGGAGTTCGACTCTTCGACCACCTCGCCGGCACGCCAGCTGTCCTTGGCAACCCAACGGTGATCGCGGGCGTCGGCGTTACGCACCTACGCTACCCAGTACGCACGGTGTAGTCCGCGCCGCTCGATCACACATATCGGGAGGGAACCACGGTAATCGTTCAACGCTTCACACCAGACGAATGGCCGCTCTATCGCGACTTGCGATTGCGCGCACTCCTCGATGCGCCCGACGCCTTCGGCAGCACGCACGTTCAGGAGTGTGAGCGCGCTGATGCCGACTGGCGCGCGCGGCTGGCGCGCGGTTCGGCCTCTGATCAGGACTTGCCCTTGCTCGCCAAAGTCCAGGGAGAGCCGAGTGGCCTGGCGTGGGCGCGTCTGGAAGAGGAGAGGTCGGCTGTCGCCCATCTGTACCAAATGTGGGTTGCGCCCGAACACCGGGGCCAAGGAGTCGGGCGCGCATTACTGGACGCAGCGGTGGAATGGGCTCGAACGGCGGGCGCTCAGGTCCTGATATTGGATGTGACGTTGAGCAACAGTCCGGCGCGTCACCTGTACGAACAAGCTGGCTTTGTCCCGATGGGAGCTCCTAAGCCACTTCGCCCGGAATCCACTTTGCAATCCGTGTCGCTCCAGCTTTCGTTGGCGGTGAGCTCTGGAGAGGAGTTGGCCTAACGAGGCGCCGGAATCTTCGTCGCGCCGACCCCGTACGGCTGTGGCACCGCGCGCCCACCGCACGGTGCGCTCGTTTCTCGCACGAGAGGCCGCATGGATCACCGATCCGCCAGCAGCGTCCCACCGTCCACGAGCCGGATGCCCTTCTGGGCCGGTGTACTTCTTCTCGTCCTGGGCCTGCTCGGCCACCTCTACGCGGCGTACGCCATCGGCGGGAGCCGGGTGGCCTACACGCACCACGTGGTGGGCTTCTTTCTCATCCTGCTCGTCACCGGCGGCATCATCGCGGGCCTGGGCTGGCGCTTCTGGCGATCCCGGTCGGCGCTCACCGTGTTAGCGATCGGCGTCGTTCAAGCACTGTTTGGTCTGTGGGTCGCAGCTGCCCCCGTGCGCGCGGCCGCGGGCCCATGACCCAGCGCGAGGGCAGGGCCGTTTAACAAGACAAGGTCAGCGTTCGCCGGCACGCTCGAGAAGGCCCATGGGCTTCTGCGCGAGGAGCACGAACTCCTAGAGGCGCCATTCGGTCTGGCTGGACCGAGAGGAACGTCGCAGGCCACAGGATCAACCTATCGTGCCGCGTGAGAGGATCGAATGAAGTCTGTCCTTCGTACCAGCCTGGCTGTTCTCGTTCTCGTTGTGGTGTGGGCCGCGGTCGTGTTCGTCGGGACGTCGGAAGGCTGGTGGAAGCAGACGCTCGCCCCTCGGGGCGATACCGCCGGGTTCATGAAGGCCGCCGCACGAGTCGTTGATTCGCTCAACAGGGGCAACGCCGTGCTTGCCGTCATCGACGATGGCTCCATCCATGGCGTTCATGCCGTCTCCGTCGGCGATGCGGTGGACGTAAATACCGTGTTCCAGACCGCGTCGCTCAGCAAGTGGATCACGGCCTGGGGTGTCATGGCGCTCGTCCAGACGGGAAAGCTCGACCTGGACGCACCCGTCGGCACGTACCTGACCCGATGGTCGCTCCCGCCAAGCAAGTACGACAACGACATGGTGACGGTGCGGCGGCTCCTGAGTCACACCGCCGGTCTCGTCGACGGACTCGGTTACGCGGGCTTCGCGCCCAACGCGGCCGTGCAGTCGTTGGAAGCATCACTCGCGCGACCGGCGGATGTTTCCCCCGGCGCCAACGGCAGGATAGAAGTCGGATTGGAGCCCGG